>CAURCY010000011.1:0-24342 GCA_963523355.1 uncultured Streptococcus sp. | reverse complement strand
ACAAAGTTTACCGGAGGGAACAACCTATGATCTTAGCAAGGCAACTCAAATAGTTTTGACAGTTGCTAAAAAAGTAAATTCTATTTCAATGCCAAGCTATATTGGTTCTAGCCGAGAATTTGCAGTCAATAATCTTACAGAGATATATGACATTAAAAAAGCTAATATCGAAGTTGTAGAAGTTTCTAAAGCTCCTGAAGGAACTGCTGAGGGGACTGTTGTAGAGCAAAGTCCAAAAGCAGGCGAAAAAGTAGACTTGAGCACTACTCGTGTTAAAATTTCTATTTATAAACCCAAAACACCACCGTCAAGTTCCTCTTCAACGTCAGTTCAACGTGGTAACCAAGGTTCACCTACTACTCCAAATCAAGGGAATCAACAAGGTGGCCAGCAAGGGAATCAACAAGGAACGGTTCCTACTCCGAGTCAACCAAATAGTGAAGGAAACCACGAAAATTCTCGTGATTAAACGAATCTTTGTCATGATTTCATGGCAAAGATTTTTTTTGAGTCCGGATTTGTGATAGAATAGAGGGAGTTGATAAAAGGAGGAACGCATGGAAGAATCAAGAGAATTAAATGCCGTCATCGATGTGATTATGTTAGCTGGAACCATTCTTCTCAAAAGTGGTTCAGAGATTCATCGTGTAGAAGATACCATGATTCGTATTGCGCATTCGCAGGGAATTTTGGATTGCAATGTTCTGGCTATGCCTGCCGCAATCTTTTTCTCCATTGAAAATACCAATATTTCGCGAATGAAACGTGTGACTTCCTCTTCTTATAATATTGAAAAAGTCTGCGATGTCAACCAGATTTCTCGTCAGTTGGTAGGGGGAAAGCTGGATTTAGAGACGGCCTTCAAGCAATTGACGGCCTTGCAAGCTCAACCTCTTCCCTATACTAAGTTGCAGGTAACTTTGGCTGCGACCTTTAGCGCCCCTTTCTTTTCAATTATGTTTAGTGGAAATATCTACGACGCACTTGGGGCAGGAGTAGCTACCTTATTTGGTTTTGCCTTTTCCCTCTATGTGGAAAAATTTATCCGAATTCCCTTTGTGACGGCCTTTGCTGGAGCCTTTGTCTTTGGGATGATTGCCCAGTTTTGGGCTCGCTACACAGGCTTTCCTTCAACGGCAGATTTGATTATAGCTGGTGCGGTCATGCCTTTTGTACCAGGAATTGCCTTGACCAATGCGGTTCGTGATATTATGACCAACCACATAAACTCTGGTATGAGTAAGATGTTTGAATCCCTGCTCATTACCCTTGCTTTAGGGGCAGGAACTTCTGTCGCCTTGGTATTGATGAATTAATATGACACTAACAACCTTTTTATTACAAGCAGTAGCAAGTCTTCTTGCTATCATCACTTTTTTAATCGTACTCAATGTGCAACGCTCTATGCTCTTACCTGGAGGGATTTTGGGCATGGCTGTCTGGCTAATTTATCTCTTGCTCAAGGAACCGACCAATGTTATTGTGGCTACTTTTATTGCAGCCATTATCGGTTCTTGTGTCAGCCAGATTTTAAGTATTCTTTATAAGACACCTGCTGTGGTCTTTATCTTGGCCATCTTGGCACCTCTGGTTCCGGGTTATCTTTCCTATCGGACAACTGCCTTTTTTGTGACGGGAGATTACAGTCATGCCATTGCTAGTGCAACCTTGGTTGTTATGTTGGCTTTGGTGATTTCCATTGGAATGGCTAGTGGAACAGTGATTCTCAGACTTTATTCTTACTTACGAAAACAGCATAATGGTTAGAATAATAAGGGACTTGATTTGGTGAATCAAGTCTTTTTTCTCTCTTTTACTGCTATTTGTGATAAAATAGTATAGAACGATTTTTTACAATGAATGATAAAACAGAGGTAAATATGACAATCGGTATTGATAAGATTGGTTTTGCGACCAGTCAATATGTCTTGAAATTACAAGACTTAGCAGAAGCGAGGGGAATTGACCCTGAAAAATTAAGTAAAGGACTCTTACTCAAGGAATTGAGTATTGCGCCTCTAACTGAGGATATCGTGACCTTGGCAGCCAGTGCAAGTGATTCTATTTTAACTGAGCAAGAAAGAGCAGAAATTGATATGGTCATTGTGGCTACTGAGTCAGGAATTGACCAGAGTAAAGCTGCGGCCGTCTTTGTACATGGTTTGCTGGGCATCCAGCCCTTTGCTCGTAGTTTTGAGATTAAAGAAGCCTGCTATGGAGCGACAGCGGCCCTTCATTATGCCAAATTGCATGTGGAAAATTCTCCAGAGTCCAAAGTTTTAGTTATTGCCAGTGATATTGCCAAATATGGTATTGAAACACCTGGAGAACCCACTCAGGGTGCTGGAAGTGTGGCCATGTTGATTACACAGAATCCACGCATTATGGCCTTTAATAACGACAATGTGGCTCAGACTCGTGACATCATGGATTTCTGGCGTCCAAATTACTCAACAACTCCTTATGTAAATGGTGTCTATTCTACCCAACAATATTTGGATAGTTTGAAAACGACTTGGCTTGAATACCAAAAACGCTACCAGCTTACTTTGGATGATTTTGCAGCTGTTTGTTTCCACTTGCCTTATCCTAAATTAGCGCTAAAAGGCTTGAAAAAAATCATGGATAAGAGCCTGCCTCAAGAGAAAAAAGACCTCTTGCAAAAGCATTTTGACCAGTCTATTCTCTACAGTCAAAAGGTGGGGAATATCTATACAGGTTCACTTTTCCTTGGACTTTTGTCTCTCTTGGAAAATACAGATAGCTTGAAGGCTGGGGATAAAATTGCCCTTTATAGTTACGGAAGTGGGGCTGTGGCTGAGTTCTTCAGTGGTGAATTGGTTGAAGGATATGAAGCTTATCTGGATAAAGACCGTTTGAACAAGCTCAACCAACGAACTGCCCTGTCTGTTGCAGACTATGAAAAAGTCTTCTTTGAGGAAGTAGACTTAGATGAAACAAATTCTACCCAGTTTTCTGGCTATGAAAATCAAGATTTTGCCTTGGTTGAAATTGTTGACCACCAACGCCGTTATAGCAAGGTTGAAAAATAATGAAGATAAGTTGGAATGGATTTTCTAAAAAATCATACCAAGAGCGCCTCGAGTTGTTACAAGCTCAGGCGCTCCTTAGTCCTGAGAAGCAAGTGAGTTTGGAGCAGGATGAACAGATAAGTGTGACTGTGGCAGACCAGCTGAGTGAGAATGTGGTGGGAACTTTTTCTCTGCCTTATTCGCTGGTCCCAGAGGTTCTCGTTAACGGTCAGGAATACACAGTTCCCTATGTGACAGAAGAACCGTCCGTGGTTGCTGCGGCCAGCTATGCAAGTAAAATCATCAAGCGAGCAGGTGGCTTTACTGCTCAGGTTCATCAGCGCCAGATGATTGGGCAGGTAGCTCTTTATCAAGTTGCTGAACCTGAACAAGCTCAAGAGAAGATTACAAACAAAAAGACTGAGCTCTTGGAACTTGCCAATCAGGCCTATCCTTCTATCGTCAAACGTGGAGGTGGGGCGCGTGATTTGCATGTAGAGCAGATAAAAGGCGAAACTGACTTTCTCGTTGTTTATCTCCATGTCGATACCCAGGAAGCCATGGGTGCTAATATGCTCAACACCATGCTGGAAGCCTTGAAACCAGTCTTAGAAGAACTCTGTCAGGGACAGAGTCTCATGGGGATTCTGTCAAACTACGCGACCGATTCTCTGGTGACAGCAAGCTGTCGGATCGCCTTTCGTTATTTGAGTCGCCAGAAGGATGAAGCGCGTGAACTAGCAGAAAAAATGGTTTTAGCCAGCCAGTTTGCTCAAGCAGATCCTTATCGAGCAGCTACTCACAATAAGGGAATTTTTAATGGAATCGATGCTCTCTTGATTGCGACAGGAAATGATTGGCGTGCCATCGAAGCAGGAGCGCATGCCTATGCCAGTCATGATGGTGCTTATCGAGGTCTCAGTCATTGGATGATGGATTTGGAAACAGAAGAGTTAATAGGAGAGCTGACTATGCCGATGCCAGTTGCTACCAAGGGTGGATCAATTGGTCTTAATCCTCGTGTAGTTCTCAGCCATGAGTTGCTAGGTCATCCATCAGCTAAGGAATTGGCTCAAATTATCGTGTCAATTGGTCTTGCACAAAACTTTGCAGCTCTTAAAGCTCTTGTCAGCACAGGAATTCAGCATGGACACATGAAACTTCAAGCGAAGTCACTAGCCCTCCTTGCAGGAGCCACAGAGGCTGAAGTGCCTAAGTTGGTAGAATGCTTGATTGCTGAAAAAACTTTTAATTTAGAAAAAGCCCAAACACTTTTGAAAAAATTTAGATTATAAGAAAAAACTCAGACTGATTCAGTCCGAGTTTTTTGTTTAAATACTTTTACCTGGTAAGAGACTAACTGGCAAGAAATAACCAGTGGTAGCAACCTCTTTACCTTCAATTTTTTGTAAGAGCAAATCAACTGTTAGGCGAGCAATCTCTTCCAAGGGTTGTTTAATGGTAGTGAGGTGAGGGTAGAAATTCTCAATGAAATAAGTCCCGTCATAGCCGATCACTTTGAGTTGTTCAGGCACAGAGATTCCAAGCTCCTGGGCAATCTTAATAACCAAAATAGCAGTCAAATCATCAGAGGCGAAAATCGCATCTGGTTTTTGTTTGGTCAGGATATTTTTTATTTCCATTTCCTTACGAAGGGGTGAAAAATCACTGGAAACATTGATAATAGGAGCCTTTGGCAAGATTGAAGCAAAACCAGCATGACGAAGTCCAGTTGGGGAATTAGAGTTGTCATTTCCTGTAATCATGATAATAGATTTGGCTCCAGTTTTAGCCAAGGTCTGAGCGGCTAGGACACCACCAGCATAGTTGTCAGAAGAAACGACAGGGATATCTGGAGACAGGTTACGGTCAAAAGAGATGATTGGAGCCGTTACGCGATTGTAGTCTTCAATTCCCAAGTTATGACTACCAGAGATGATTCCATCCACTTGGTTGGCTTCTAGCATTTCAAGATACTCACGTTCTTTTTCCGAATCGTGCTCACTATTGCAGATGATGGTCTTGTAGCCTTTTTTGAAGAGTTCGTGTTCCAATTTGTCAATCAATTCAGCATAGAAAACATGGCTAATTTTTGGGAAAATCAAGCCGATTAACTTAGCTGATTTTCCTTGCAGACTACGAGCTAGGTTGTTGGGTTTATAGCCCAATTCCCGCATGGCTTCATTGACCTTTTGAATAGTTTTCTCTGATAAATAGCCTTTTTTATTGATAACCCGAGAAACGGTAGTAGGGCTGACGCCTGCAAGTTTGGCGACATCAGTTAGTTTTGCGACCATAATCTAATTCATAGTAAGTTCCAGTTGGGTTTCCAGATTTGATGAGGATCCCATTTTGGTCCGCATGTGGGAAGACACGACCAGAAAATACTTTTTCTCCTTTATTGATGAAAATTTCAAAGACAGAGTTATCGATGAAAATCGTAGCAGTAGTAGCCTGGTTCTCGATAGGGCAAGAGCGAGTTGTTCCAAATTCTTGGGCATACTGTTCACCAGCCTGGCTACGATCTACTGTCACTTGACCATTTACAAGGTCAAAGTTGATGGAAAGTCCCTTGCCTTCTTTATCAGCAAGTAAGACAATCTCGCTCTGGCTATTGGCTTCCAAGTTAAGTTCAAGTTCGTAAGTGTTCTTGGTTTGGACACGGTTTGAGAAGGCTTCTTCAGAAGCACGAAGGTCCTTGATCGCTGCGACTGGGTATTGGTAGAGTTTGCCATCTTTGATAGTCAGTTCTTTGACCAAAGAGAAGGTTCCTTGGTGGTCAAAACGGTCAGATGGATATGAAACATCTGGCAAACCAAGCCAGCTAACTGCTAGAGCACGTCCGTCAGGAGCGTTGAAGGCTTGGGTTGCATAGGCTTCGAAACCGTAATCCATATTTTGAAGCTGAGATACATCTACCATACGAGCATTTTCTGGGTCAAAGGAAGCGCCGATTTTATACATATTTGGATAGATATTGTCATAGTCAAGAACCCTTTTATCCAAACCTTGTGGGCAGTAAAGAAGGACAGGTTGTTCTCCGACAAAGACAAGATTTGGGCACTCCATCATATAGGCAGTGCGGTCATTGTTGAAGTCAAGGTCTCCGACTTCTTGCCAGTTTGTATAATCATTATCGATAGCCTTATAGAGACGGACAAATCCTTTTTTCTCCAAGTCCTGACCGCCGACGATGGCGTAGTATTGTCCTTTAAAGTTAAAAATTTGTGGATCGCGGAAGTGGTCAGTAGCATCAGCAGGCTGGTCAATCAAGATTTTATCAATTTTCGTAATCTTGCCATCCTTATCCATCAAGGCACCAATCTGATAAGGGTGGCGAACCCAATTTTCATCACGGACATTTCCTGTATAAAATAGGAACAAGTTATCGCCAAACTGCATAGCAGAACCAGAGTAGGCACCGTGGCTATCTAATGGAGTATCAGGCAAAACTTTGACTCCAGTTTCTGTAAAGTGAACCAAATCATCACTTTCAAGCTGAACCCAAGATTTTAAACCGTGGGCTGCACCAAAAGGAAAGTTCTGATAAAAAACAATCCACTTGCCATCAAAGTAAGAAAAGCCATTTGGGTCGTTGAGAAGTCCTGTTTTTGGCTCAACATGGTAATGAGTATGCCATGGAGATTGTGCCATATTTTCCTTTATATGTTGAATTTCTTCTTGCGTCCAATCTTCATAACGTCTGTAGCGACGTTCAGTTGTCCATTTCATGTTATCTTCCTTCCAAAATTTCTACTATCTTAATAGTAAACGTTTCCTCATAAAAAAGCAAGTCTTTTATCATAAAATTAAGAAAAAATGGCAAACGATTGACAGATGATTAGGAACTTATTTTTATGAAAATTAATGAAAATATGAAAGTTTTTGAAAAAATACACATAAAAACACGTAGGATCAGGCACTTTTTAGAGAGATTTATTAAGAAAGTAGCAAAAACTATCAAAAATTTTAATAATCAAAAAACTTTTTCTGCAAAACGCTTGACATATTTTTGAAAGATGATAAAATAATACTCGTAGGGCGAGTAAAATCGCTTTCAAACAAGAACAAATTTTTTTATAAGGAGATTTTTGCAAATGACCAATACAGAAATTGCAAAAAAAGTCATCGAAGCCTTGGGTGGACGTGAGAACGTCAACAGTGTAGCTCACTGTGCGACTCGCCTCCGTGTGATGGTAAAAGATGAAGCTAAAATCAATAAGAACGCTATTGAGAACTTGGAAAAAGTTCAAGGTGCTTTCTTTAACTCAGGTCAATACCAAATTATCTTTGGTACTGGTACAGTAAACAAGATGTACGATGAAGTCGTAGCTCTTGGTTTGCCAACTTCATCTAAAGATGAGATGAAAGAAGAAGCAGGCAAACAAGGAAATTGGTTCCAACGTGCCATCCGTACTTTCGGTGACGTCTTTGTACCTCTTTTGCCAGCAATCGTTGCTACTGGTTTGTTTATGGGAATTCGTGGGGCTATTGTTCAAGATCAAGTTTTGGCTTTGTTTGGAACAACTGCAGAAGCTTTTAAAGCAACAAACTTCTATACCTATTCAGTTGTTTTGACAGATACAGCTTTTGCCTTCTTCCCAGCCTTAATCTGTTGGTCAGCCTTTCGAGTCTTCGGTGGAAATCCATTGCTTGGTTTGGTTCTAGGATTGATGATGGTAAACTCATCCTTACCAAATGCCTGGGCTGTGGCCTCTGGTGACGCTCAACCAATCCTCTTCTTTGGTTTTATCAAAGTTGTCGGCTATCAAAACTCAGTTTTACCAGCCTTCTTCGTTGGTCTGACTGGTGCTAAACTAGAAAAGTGGCTCCGTAAGCGTATTCCAGATGTATTAGATTTACTCCTTGTACCATTCTTGACTTTCTTAGTAATGTCTATTTTGGCCTTGTTTGTCATTGGACCTGTATTCCACGAAGTTGAAAGCTATGTCAAAGTCGCTACTGTTTGGTTGCTCAGTCTTCCAATGGGTCTAGGTGGATTAATCCTTGGTGGTGTTCATCAGGTCATCGTTGTTACAGGTGTTCACCATATCTTCAATCTCTTGGAGGCTAACCTTGTTACTTCTACAGGTTCAGATCCTCTTAATGCTATTATTACAGCAGCTATGACTGCTCAACTTGGAGCAACGCTTGCTGTTGGTGTAAAAACAAAGAATCCCAAAATTAAAGCTCTTGCCTTCCCAGCTGCACTTTCTGCTGGACTTGGTATCACTGAACCAGCTATTTTTGGTATCAATCTTCGCTATGGTAAACCGTTTATCATGGGGCTTATCGCCGGTGCTGCTGGTGGTTGGTTAGCAAACATTCTAGGTTTGGCAGGTACTAGCTTTGGTATTACGATCATTCCTGGAACACTTCTCTATATCAACGGTCAACTCCTTAAGTATGTCTTTATGGTCTTAGTTACAACTGCCCTTGGTTTCGGTTTGACATATGCTTTTGGTTACAAAGAAGAAACAGAAGTTGTTGAAGAAACAGTTTCTGAAGAAACTACAGTGGTAAATGAAGAAGTACCAGCAACTCTTCAAGACGAAACAATCCAAACACCAATCGTTGGTGATGTTGTTGCTCTTTCAAATGTGAATGACCCAGTATTCTCAAGTGGAGCTATGGGACAAGGTATCGCTGTAAAACCTAGTCAAGATGTTGTTTACGCCCCAGCTGATGCTGAAGTGACAATCGTCTTCCCAACAGGACATGCTTATGGTTTGAAAACTGCAAACGGAGCTGAAATCTTGATCCACGTTGGTATCGATACTGTTTCAATGAATGGTGAAGGATTTGACCAAAAAGTTGCTCAAGGTGACAAGGTTAAAGCTGGAGATGTTCTTGGAACCTTTGACTCAGCTAAGATTGCTGCTGCAGGTCTTGATAACACAACAATGGTTATCGTGACAAACACAGCTGACTTTGTTTCAGTAAATCCAGTTGCTTCTGGATCAGTTGCTAAAGGTGATGCTGTGATCGAAGTGAAAATCTAATCAATCCTCTCTAATGTGAAAACGAACAAATGACATGTTTGTTCGTTTTTGCTTGAATGGTAAGATTTACAGAGGAAAATCTAAAAAATAGAGAAATTTAGACTTTCGAAATATGCTATAATAAAGAAAATAAAAACAAGAGGTTTATCATGACAAAATTATATGGAAGCTTGGAAGCGGGCGGTACAAAGTTTGTCTGTGCTGTCGGTGATGAAAACTTTAACGTTGTAGAAAAAACACAATTTCCAACAACAACTCCAATCGAAACAATCGATAAAACCATTGAGTTCTTCTCGAAATTCGATAACCTTGCTGGTCTTGCAGTTGGTTCATTTGGTCCCATTGATATTGATAAAAACTCAAAAACTTATGGTTTTATCACAACGACTCCAAAACCAAACTGGGCAAATGTGGACTTGCTTGGTGCCCTTCGTCGCGCCCTCAACGTGCCAATGTACTTCACTACAGACGTAAACAGCTCTGCTTATGGTGAAGTGGTTGCCCGTAACAATGCTGGCGGTCGTATCGAAAACTTGGTTTACTACACAATCGGTACAGGTATCGGTGCAGGTGTTATCCAACGTGGTGAGTTTATCGGCGGTGTGGGTCACCCTGAGATGGGTCATTATTATGTTGCTAGACACCCAATGGATATTGAAAAAGAGTTTAAGGGTGTTTGTCCTTTCCATAAGGGATGTCTGGAAGGCTATGCAGCTGGTCCAAGTTTGGAAGCTCGTACAGGTGTTCGTGGGGAAAACATTGAACTCAACAACCCTGTTTGGGATGTTCAAGCCTACTATATCGCTCAAGCTGCGGTCAATGCGACAGTGACTTTCCGCCCAGACGTGATTGTCTTTGGTGGAGGGGTCATGGCTCAACAACACATGCTGGATCGTGTCCGTGAGAAATTTACATCTCTTCTTAATGGCTACCTACCAGTACCTGATGTGCGTGATTACATCGTGACGCCAGCAGTCGCAGGAAATGGTTCTGCTACTCTTGGAAACTTTGTCCTTGCAAAAGAAGTTTCAAAATAAAGCACAAAATCCGCTTGGGAAACCAAACGGATTTTGTGGTTGAAAACAATATTTTTGAGCCTTTCCTTAAGTGATTACGGACGGTAGCGACTTTCTTCGAAATTCCATACCTAAACTTTGAGCCTAATGTCTCAAAGTTTCCGAACACCTGAAACCATTAGATTTCAGGTGTTTCTATCACGGCGAAAAGGCTAGGTAAGTCCTCGCCTCACTATCGAAAAATAGGAATGATTTCCATACCAAAGTATATTTAGTATCAAGCTATAATCAATCTACGCTCTAAAAATCCGCTTGGGAAACCAAACGGATTTTTTACGTGTCAAAGCATTTGCCAGAAAAAGTCGATAATATAGGTCAGACCGTAGGTATAAACCACGAGGGTAAAGGGCTTAGTCAGAATGATGATGGTCATATAGCGCTTGAAGCTCATCTTGGTCAGGGCAGCTAGCATACAGAGAAAGTCAGCTGGACTAATGGGCCAAATCATCATAAAAATAAAGAAACGGTCAAAACGATTGCCCTTATCCAGCCAGCCGATATACTTGTCATAGGTGCGCTTGCTGACGACGGATTGGACAAAGGCAGCTCCATAGAGGCGCACTAGATAAAAGATAATGGCACAGCCAATGACAATGCCGATATAGTTGTAGATAGTCCCGATGATGTGGCCGTAGATAAAGACGCCAGCCACCGAGGTCAAGGCCCCAGGAATGATAGGGACGACAGTTTGTAAAATCTGTAAAAAGATAAAGAGAGGTGGCCCCCAGATACCTGCCTGCTGGATAAAGGCAGAGAGGGTTTCTTTAGACTGTAAAACCCCAGCCTGATAAGCCCAAATACAGAAAATCAAACTCCCAACCCCACCGACAATCGATGAGATATTGATAACTCGCTGCAGAAGGGGAGACACAGCTTTCATTTGTTTATCCTGTGACATGTAAACTCCTCATAGATAGTATAACTCTACTATACCATATTTTGGAGGAGAAAGGGGGAATGAGTCTTTTTGCTATGGGAAGAGTGATGGATTTTGAGCTTAAACATGCTATAATAAAGGGAGCAGACAAGTAGCAAAGGAGAGAGTATGATGCAGGTAAAACCAGAATTGGAGATAGAAAAACAACTGATCAGCCAACTGGTAACTGGGGAAAGTCAATGGACTTACAGAGATGACCTTAAAACAGAAGAGAAATTATGGGAAAACTTCTTTGAAAAGCTAGCCCAGAACAATGTGGCTCTATTGGCAGATCATCCCCTGACAGAACAGGAAAAACGCCAGATAAAGAATCAACTGAACTTTGTTAGCTACTATGATGCGGCCAAGTGGTTGGTCGGCGAAAATGGCATTGCCAAGGTTGAGGTTCAGAGAGAAGATGCTAGTTTGGGGACTATCCGTTTATCTGTCATTTGGCGAGATAATATCGCGGCTGGTAAGTCTAGTTATGAGGTTGTCAACCAAGTCGAGAGAGATAAGATAAATCCTCAGGATCAAGACCGCAGGCTAGATGTGACCCTCTTGATCAATGGCCTTCCAATGATTCAGATCGAGCTTAAAAGTCCCCGGGTTGCTTTTCTAGATGCCTTTCATCAAATTAAGAAGTATGATAGAGAAGGAAAGTTCCGTGGCATCTACTCTAGCTTACAGATGTTTGTTGTGACCAATAAAGTAGACACACGCTATATCGCTGCGGCTAGGGAAAATAAACTCAACAAGCAATTTCTAACTAAGTGGGTGGATAAAGACAACCAACCCATAACGAGCTTGACCAGTTTTGCCCACGAAGTCCTTTCCATCCCTCGTGCCCACCAGATGGTTATGCAGTATTCTGTCCTTGATGATAGCAAGAAGGCTCTTATCCTCCTGCGTCCCTACCAGATCCATGCAATCGAAGCAGTGCAAGAAGCCTCTCGCCAGCAAGCATCAGGATATGTCTGGCACACGACAGGTTCAGGTAAGACCCTGACTTCTTATAAGGTAGCTCGGAATCTCCTCCATATTCCTTCCATCCAAAAGACGATTTTTGTCGTTGACCGAAGGGACTTGGATCAACAGACCACTTCGTCATTTCTCTCCTATGCGACCAATGATGTCATTGATATCGATGAGACGGATAATACTCATGATTTGGTCAAGCGACTAGGAAGTAACGATAAGCGTGTGGTGGTAACTACTATCCAGAAAATCACCACCATGATGCGTAAGTTTGAGCAAGGACTTTACCAGCGTGATGCGGACAAAATCAGGGGCCTTCGAGTGGCCTTTGTCGTGGATGAATGCCACCGTGCCGTAACACCTCAAACACAAAAAGACATTCAGACCTTTTTCCCACAGTCTCTCTGGTATGGCTTTACAGGCACACCTATCTTTAAGGAAAATAAACGCCAGCAAGTCGGCGATCTAGCTCAAACCACCCAGCAACAGTACGGAGACCGTCTCCATGAGTATACAGTCAAGGAAGCCATCCATGATGGAGCAGTTTTAGGCTTTAAGGTAGATTATCGCAATACCCTCATCACGGATAAATCTGAAAATGACATACCAGATACTGTCTACGAGGATGAGGAGCATATGCTGGAAGTCTTGGATGCCATTATCAATAAATCTCGTCAACAGCTAGGCTTCCAAAAAGGAGTGGGTAAGACCTATAATGCTATCCTGACCGTCAAGTCAATCCCTCAAGCTCAAGCCTGCTATGATCTCCTCAAACGAGTCAAGGCTGGGGAGACGAGAGTCAAGGTATCGGAGAGGGTCAAGCAGGTCCTTCCTGACTTTCCAAAGGCGACTATCACTTACTCGGTCACAGAAAATGAAGAAGACTCAAGAGCCAATCAAGACCACATGAAGCAGGTTTTAGAAGACTATAACCAAGAGTTTGATACCCATTTTACCATGGCGGATCTGCGTGGCTTTAATACGGATGTCAATAACCGCCTAGCTCGAAAGCAGGACAAATACCTCTATCGCAATGAGCAGTTGGACTTAGTCATCGTAGTCAATCGTCTCCTAACGGGGTTTGATGCCCCTTGTCTGTCAACTCTCTTTATCGACCGCAAGCCCATGCAACCGCAGGACTTGATTCAGGCTTTTAGCCGAACCAACCGTATTTTTGATAGCAGTAAGACCTACGGTCATATCATCACCTTCCAAAAGCCTCTAGCCTTTAAGGAAGCAGTAGATAATGCCCTCAAGCTCTACTCAAATGGTGGTGAAAACGAGGTTCTAGCTCCAAGCTGGGAAGAGGAGAAGAGAAACTTTTTACGGAGTTGCAGTGATTTCAAAAATCTTGCTACTGATGACTATGTGAATGGTCTAGATTTCGAGCAAGTCTCTACGCCTGAGTTGAGGAAACTAGCTAAAACCTATCAAGCTCTTGATAAGTACCTAGCCTCTATCCGAGTGTATAAAGAGTATGATGAGGAAGAAGTTTACAGTCAGACGGGACTTGATGGAGAGAAGTTGGAAAGGTATCTGGGCCTTTATCGAAATGTCCTTGCAGAATTAAAAAGTCGAGTAGAGGATGATGACGATGGAGAGCCACTTGATATCCACTATGAACTGGAGTCTATCCAAGTGGACGAAATCAACTATGCCTATATCCTAACCTTGATCCAAAGCCTGATTGAACAAGGTCAAAGTCAAGAAAAGCACCTAAGCTCTCAAGATAAGGAAGCCGTGGATAACTATATTCAGAGTCTTGAGAAGACCAATCCCAATCTTGCTCAGATTATCACTGAACTTTGGAGAGAAGTTCAAGAACATCCAGAAAGCTATCGTGGTCAGTCCATTGCCAATATCTTGGATCAGATGATAGAGGCTGTCATCCAGCAACATATCCAAGTCTTTAGCAAGCGCTGGTATGTCGGCGAGGATGAACTCCGTTACTATGCCGAACATTACCGTAAGGGAGCTAAAAAACAACTAGGAGAAAGCCAACTGACTAAGAGCCAGCGCTATCAGGACTATAAGCTAGAGGTGGCAGATGCCCTCAATCCTCTCCTCTATAAAAAACAAATCAAGGAAGCCTATACCCAGCTAGTAGAGGAAGTCATTGAGCCGTTGAGGGTTGGGAGATAGTCCTTCTAGACTTAGAATAGGTCTCTATCCTAAAGTTTAAATGTATTCTATGTTTAGAACAATTGTTATTCCATAAATTTAAAAGTATTCTTCGTTTCGAATAGCTTATCTACGAAAGTTTTGAGGTCTTCGAACTTTCGAATAGTCGTCTTCCCTAAAGTTTATATGTATTCTAAAGCTAGAAAAGTTAAACTCCAAAAATAGTAAGAGTCTCTATCTAACAGACGGAATGTTTGTCTAGTCAGATAGAGATTTTTTAATTTGGAACTGTCTGATTTGTCCTGAAAAGTACATTTTGAATGGAAATAATGACAGTTGAGCGGATGGGGGTTAAAATGTTTTGGAAACTGTTAGAATGAATGTATCAACTTAAAGGAGAAAAATTGATGAAGAAAGTTAAAGATGATGAGGAGAGTATGCTATCGACACTTCCTTTATGGGGGCTTCTATTTTTGGTCTGTGCATTGTTTCAAGTCTTTGTATTTAAGGATAGACCTTTGGTTCAACCTCCTAGACAAGGAAGCATTGTAAAAACAGATCAAAAACAGGTCTATCTTCCAGAACTAATCCAGTCTTGGTTTGATAGAGAAGATAATAAATGATTCGTTAAATAGAAAGGATATCATCATGACAAAAACATACGCTATTCGCCCTCTTAGTTACAGCAACTTTACCAACCGTGAGTTTGAAAGCCTGATGATGGATACTCATCAAATTTTGCTCACTTTCTCTAAGGCAAACAAGGATGAAGCTATGTATGCCAAACATTTGGAACCCTTCAAAACCAAGCTGGATGATTTTCAAGCTCAACTTGCAGTGGTGGAAACGAAAGAGTCTAGTAATCTGACAGAAGTTGATCGCAATCGTGATAGTGCCTTGGTCGGTCTCTTTACCCTTCATAGAGGATTTGCTAAGATTAAGGATGTTAAGCTCAAAGAAGCTCATGAAACTCTGAAACCAGTCTTTGCCAAGTACAAGGATATCACTAAGCACAGTAACGATGTGGAAACGGCAGAAATCAAGAGCCTGCTCAAAACGCTTAGTGAAACACCCTATCATGAGGCAGTGACCAGTCTAGGACTGACCCCTATGCTGACAGCGGTAGTCAATGCTCAAGAGGAATATGACCAAGTGGAAAGTAAGGCGCGTGCTTCTAAGTCTGCCAAGGAAGTTGGTAAGACCAGACAACTCCGTACCGAACTTTCAACTAGCTACGACCTCTTTATGCGCTATACCGCAGCCAGTGCAGAAGCTTATCCTGAAAAGGAACACCTGACTCAACTCCTCAAGGAACTCAATAGCATCCGAGACAGCAAACGCCGTCTCATCACTAGTAGCAAGAAAGATAAAAAGACTAAACCAGCAGAACCAGCCCAAGCAGCAGGATAAAGACAACCCCTTAGAAGCAGATTTCTAAGGGGATTTTGCGTATAAAAGCTTTATATACTAGGTCATAATTGATATAATGGTTTTTGTATAGTAATCATAGAGAAATGGAAAAATTAATGGTAAAAGAATACAAGTTTAGAGCGCTTACTTCAAATAAGGATGTTGAAATAAAACCGGTAACACTGAAAGCACTTGAGTTTGCGATTGATGAGAAATCTGAAGTAACAAATGTGGCTGTTACAGGTAATTATGGAGCTGGGAAAAGTAGTGTTGTTGAGAGTTTTGAGTTGAAATGTGAAAATAAAAAATTCATCCATATTTCTTTGGGACAATATGATGAAACAAAAAGTAGTGAAAAAAATGGACTTGATAAGCGTGAAATCAATACAATTGAAGGGAAAATAATCAATCAATTGCTTCATCAAATAGATCCCAATAAAATAAGAAAATCTATTTTTAAAACTCTTGATACAGAATCACAGGTTAATCCCATCAATATTACAGTATATCTAGGTTTAATAATACTATTATCTTTGTATCTTTTTAATTTTTCTTCATGGCAGGGATTAGTTCAGAATTTTTCTTGGTTGTCTTGGACTACGAAGCCTATTATTTCTCTTCTAGCTCTAGCGATTTTGTTTGTTTTAATTATATATGGAATTTTTTATTTATCCAAGCTACAAAGAGATTTTGGTTTTATTAAGACACTATCATTAAAAGCAGAAAAAATCGAAACAAATATTGAAATCTTTTCAAATGAAAGTTCAAGAGTATCTTATTTTGATCGCTATTTAGATGATGTAGTTTATTTGTTTAAGAAGTCTGGAGCTGATGTTATAGTATTTGAAGATATTGAACGCTTTAATGACTCTAGAATTTTTGAAAAGTTAAAAGAATTAAATATTGTTATCAATAGGAAAAGAAAAGTATCTAGGGAAACAAAGCTTGTATTTTTCTATCTTGTAAAGGATAATTTATTTGAATCACAAGAGAGAACGAAATTTTTTGATTATATTATTCCTATAGTTCCTGTCGTAACTGCTTCAAATTCTCATAACCAACTAAAGAAAATATTAGAAAATATGGGAGAATATGATAATTTAGATAAAACATTTTTATTTAATATTTCTTTGTATCTTGATGATATGAGATTAATTAATAATGTTTGTAATGAGTATCTGACTTATAAAGAGACATTAAATACTTTACAGTTGGATTATGAGAAGCTTTTTTCAATGGTAGTCTATAAAAATATTTTTCCTAAAGATTTTTCGCTCCTACAAAGAAATCAAGGATATTTATTTGAATTATTGAACTCAAAAGAAATAGCATTAAAAAATCGTAGGGAGGAATTAAATAGTAAAATAAAAGAATTGAAAAAAAGAATAGAGAAGGCAGAGGAAGAACAGTTAAACGATGAGCTTGAATTATATGGATCTATTTTAAAAATCCCAAACGGAAAAGAAGTAATTAAAGTAAATGGGAAGTCTCAATCACAATTTCCATCATATTTAGAGTTTATTAATGAATTATTGAATGAAGAAAATACAATTATTGTTTTTGATAATTTTTACTCTGCTTATTATAATAATGGTGGTCAAGAAGTAAGTCTTGATTCAATATTTCCTGAAAAAACATCTTCAGAATTTCAGGTGCGTTTAAACAATACAAAAAATAAAAAAATAATAGAAAAATTAAAAGAAGAAATTAAGAAAATAAATGATGAGCTTGAGAAACTAGATAGTTATAGATTATCAGATATATACCAATATGCTTCAGATATTGATAATTTTAAAAGTAATCTAGCAGAAGAAATAAAAAATAATCCTCAGTTTTCTATTATTTCTTTTCTAATTAGGAATGGTTATATTGATGAAAGCTATCAAGATTATTTAACTTATTTTTATGAGAATACTATAACAGTAGTTGAAAAGGAATACTTGAGGAATGTTATTTCTGGACGACATAACAATTATGACATTTCTATTAAAAATTTTGATGAAATCTTTAATTATTTAGAAGTAAAAAATTTCAAAAGTAGTAATGTATTGAATTATGATTTATATAGATATCTATTATATTCAGAAAATCATAAAGAGGAGTTGAACGAAGTTCTTCATCAAGAAAATATTTTAGATTTTTTAATGAAGTTCTATGATGAACTTCCTAGATTGGACTGGAATAAAGAATCGAATTCTAAGGAAATGGTTACTAAGTTATTTTTTGAAAAATGCTTACAGCATAATTCATTTCTAATTGCTGATTTTATAAAAAATGATACTAATGAATATGGTCATATTTATAAAAGTCGATTGATATTATCGTTAATGAATTTAGTTGATTTAAGCAATTATACTAAAGATGTTAGAGAACAGGTTGCTAGATACATAGAGACTAATCAAGAAATGTTATTACATACTAATGATTACAATTTTGACCAATTTAGTACAAACCTTTCGTACTTAAATATTAAAATTAAGGAATTTACTTTTCTGAGTCAAGGATATGAGAAAAATGTTCTGAATTATATTTATAAGAATGATTTATACGATATTTGTGAATCTAATGTGTTATTTTTTATGGAACAATATTCGGATAAAGACACACTGGAGTCAGAAGTAAAACATAAGAACTATGAACTGTTAAATAATCATATTGAATTCAAATCCTTGTTAGACTATTGTTTATCTTCTGATGAAGAATTTCTAAAGTATATTTTAATGTATATTGATCTATCAGAGGGAGAGATGCGTGATAAACCTGAGTATATTGAACAATTGTTAAATAATAATGTTGTATTTAATCATCAATTACCTCAGGAAAAGTTAGAAAGTGATGAATCTGACGAGTTAGATAATGATGAAGATATCAAAAACGTAACGTTAGCAGAAAAGATAATCGCTAGTATTCCAGAATTTTATATAACTTATACTCAAGATAAATTCAATGACCTATCTAGTGAAAATAGAGAAATACTGGTTAACAATCTTGTAATTACTCAAAAAGCAGAAGTAAATACTGAAATTATTTTAGATTATTTTAGTCAAAATGAGGACGAGGATAATTTCTTGATAGATTTTATTAATCAAAATCCAAATTTCGAGTTTGATAAAGAGATTTATCTACGGTTCGATGATGAAGTGCAAGAAAAATTTGAAGAATATATAATACAATCAAAGAAATTACAAAAAAATATTCGAAAAAAAGTTCTTAATGCCACTGGGGATAGATATTATGAAAAATTTAGCGAAATAGGTATGAGTGAATCTCAGTTGGAAAAATTAACAGATGATAATCTAATTGAATTCAATAGACTAAACCTTGAATTTTTCCGAAAAGAATATCCAAGCTCCCTAGCTAATTTTATTTGGAATAATATAAAGGATTATATAAATGATGAGAGGGATATTCGAGATGAAGAACAATTGCTAGAATTAATAGCAAGATACGATCTTAAAATGGAAGATGACATAAGAATAAGAATATTTCTTTTGAATAATCATTTTGATGACAGTAATTTTGAATATTTACTGTCTAAGGAGACATATGAAAGAGTTAAAAATGAACTTCAAGTTGAAATTCAGAACATTGTTAAAAAATATATAAGACAATTTATAAAATTAGATGAAATTGAAATTAGCATTCCATTGTATGAATCTATCCTAAATGCGAATGATGTTTTACTTGAACATAAGAAAGAAATTCTCGAAAAATTAATTTCTGATTCGGAAAGACAAATAGAAGTAGATAAGCTTACTTTGCTAGGTACTTATTTAGAACTATTGGAACTATCTGATATAATGAAATTTTTGAAGGAAGAAATTGCCAAAGATATCTATGATGAATGGAAAGTTGCCTTTGAAAGATTAAATCAAAATGAAGGTAACGGAGGAAATGGTAATCAAGATGCGGAGGTTTCGTATTCTGAATTTAACAAAAAGCTTCTTTATTACTTAAAGAAAAGGGAGTTGATTTCTGATAAGTCCAGACGCGAAGATTCTAGATTAAAGCTATTTGGATTTAGAAGTAAGCAGATCGAATTTAAAGATATTCTGGAGGAAAATAATGAGTAAAAATAGTATTCCTACAATAAGATTTAAGAGTTTTTTAAATCATTGGTCATATACAAGATTAAAAGAAGTCAAAGACGTTCGAGATGGTACTCACTCATCTCCAAAGTATATGGACACTGGCTATCCTTTAGTTACCTCAAAGAATTTAACAGATTATGGACTAAATCTAGAAGATGTATCATTAATTTCTGACTCAGATTATAATGAGATTAATAAACGTTCAAAAGTAGAAGTTGGAGATATTCTACTTGGGCTTATTGGTACAATAGGAAAGCCTGTTTTAGTTGAAACAGATGGATTTGCTATAAAAAATGTAGGTCTGATAAAAAATGGTGGACAGATACAAAATCAATTTTTATTGCAATATTTAAAAACGAACTTATTCAATAAATATATTCAAATTGAAATGGCAGGGAATACTCAAAAATTTTTGGGGTTAGAAACTCTTCGTAATACCAAAATTTCAGTTCCTAGTTCAGCCGAACAATCAGCTATAGGCTCTCTCTTTCGCACTCTCGACGATCTGCTTGCCGGCTACAAGGACAATCTCGCTAACTACCAATTTTTCAAGGCGACCATGCTCTCCAAGATGTTTCCTAAAGCCAGACAGACTGTTCCTGAGATACGTTTGGAGGATTTTGAAGGTGAGTGGGAGAAAACTACTTTAGAAAAATCTACAGATCGTGTAAAATCTTATTCTTTGTCAAGAGATGTTGAGACGAATCAAAATACAGGTCTAAAGTACATACATTATGGTGATATTCATCTAGGAAAAGTTTCTATGATAGATGATGGAAATTCAATTCCATATATTAAAACTGATACAAAATTAAGTGAATTTCTACAGCAGGGGGATTTAATTTTCGCGGATGCTTCAGAAGATTACAAAGGAATTGCAGAAGTTGCAGTAGTTGTTACTGCTCTATCAGAAAAAATAGTTGCAGGTCTTCATACCATAGCTGTTAGACCTCAGTCAATTTTTGATTCAATTTTCTTATATTACATGTTTAAAACTCAAACATTTAGAAAATATGGTTATAAAGTTGGTACAGGTATGAAAGTTTTTGGAATAAGCCCATCAAACTTAATGAAATATGAATTTCACTACCCTGATAAGAAAGAACAACAAGCTATCGGTTCCTATTTTTCTAATCTTGATCAGCTTATTACTTCGTATCAAGAGAAAATCAGTCAACTAGAAACACTCAAAAAGAAACTCTTGCAGGATATGTTTATCTAGATGATTAGTGATAAAATTTAACAATTATATTTCAAAACTTAGAAAGAAACATTATGGAAACAACACAAACTTCCCAGTCGCTCTACCAAGCCCTGTGGAACTCAGCGGATGTTCTCCGCTCTAAGATGGATGCTAATGACTACAAGTCCTATCTTTTGGGTATGGTCTTTTATAAGTATCTGTCAGATAAGATGCTCTTTTTCGTGGCGGAGACTATGGAGGAGGGGAGTGAGAGTCTAGAGGCTGCCCTTGAGGTCTATCGCAACTACTATGAGGATGCGGGCACCCACGAGGATCTTCTTGCAGTTATGAAGGATGAACTCAACTATAGTATCAAGCCTGAGTTGACCTTTACGGCTCTGGTAGCGCGTGTCAATGAGGGGACTTTCCAGTTGGAAGATTTGGCTCAGGGTTTTCGTGATATTGAGCAGAGTGATGAACTCTATGAAAATCTCTTTGAAGATATTGATCTCTATTCTAAAAAACTAGGGGCGACTCCGCAAAAGCAAAACCAAACGGTGGCGGCGGTCATGAAGGAGTTGGCTGTGCTGGATGTGGCTGGTCATGCGGGTGATATGCTGGGGGATGCTTATGAGTATCTGATTGGTCAGTTTGCGACGGATTCGGGCAAGAAGGCTGGTGAGTTTTATACACCTCAACCTGTTGCCAAACTCATGACTCAGATTGCCTTTTTGGGTCGTGAGGACCAGCTAGGCTTTACCATTTATGATGCGACTATGGGGTCTGGCTCCCTCTTGCTCAATGCCAAGAAATACTCTCATAAACCGCAGACAGTGGTCTACTTTGGTCAGGAGCTCAATACCTCGACCTATAACTTGGCTCGGATGAACATGATTCTACACGGTGTTCCAGTTGAAAATCAATTCCTCCACAATGCCGATACACTGGATGAAGACTGGCCGACTCAGGAACCGACTAACTTTGACGGTGTTCTGATGAACCCTCCCTACTCTGCCAAGTGGTCAGCAAGTTCTGGCTTTATGGCGGATCCTCGTTTCTCTCCTTTTGGGAAACTGGCGCCCCAGTCTAAGGCTGATTTTGCCTTTCTCTTGCATGGTTACTACCATCTCAAGCAGGATAATGGAGTCATGGCTATCGTCCTCCCCCACGGTGTTCTTTTCCGTGGCAATGCGGAAGGAACTATCCGCAAGGCCTTGTTAGAAGAAGGAGCTATTGATACGGTTATCGGTCTTCCAGCCAATATCTTCTTTAATACCAGCATTCCGACCACGGTTATCATTCTCAAAAAGAATCGTATCAATCGTGATGTTTACTTTATCGATGCTTCTAAGGAGTTTGATAAGGGCAAAAATCAGAATATCATGACGAATGCTCATATCGAAAAGATTCTGGAAGCCTACAAGTCTCGTGAGGAAATTGACAAGTTTGCCCATCTAGCAAGCTATGAAGAAATTGTCGAAAATGACTATAACCTCAATATCCCTCGCTATGTAGATACCTTTGAGGAAGAAGAAGTCGAGCCCCTGACAGACATCGTCAGCAAGATTAACACGACCAATCAAGCAATCCAAAACCAAACCGCTTCCCTACTCGAAATGCTCGGTCAGCTCCACGGAACCACACCAGAAGCCGATGCTGAACTTAAAGAGTTTTTGAAAGAGTTTGAAGGGTGATGAGAGTAATTGATTCGCTCATATTCCGCTAATTTTTAAGATATAACTTTGTTTCCATATTTCCGGGGAACTAGTAGAAAGTAAGGAGAAATATGGAAAATAACAACCAACGTGCCCTTTGCCAGCAACTCTGGGCGAGAAACAAATACCTCGTTTTGAGCCATTCCAGCAATATTTACAATGAGATTCGTCAGTATCTCAAGAATGAAGAGGTGGAGATGAGTCAGGTTCAGGAGATGATTGACCGTGCCTGTCAGATTCCAGAACACAGGGGTCAGGTTTGCAATGCTTTTCAGCATATTTGGGGATATTTCAAGAAGAAAGCAACGGAGAATGAACGCAAGGATTATATGTTTTTACTGGAGCGTTATCACTCTGGTCATGCCACCAAAGAAGACTTAATTGCTAAGACGAGAGATTTACTTGAACGTTACCCAAATACATACTTGCAACATTCGACTTTACTGAAAGGAGACTCCCATGAGACTTTGGCATGAGGCTTTGATTTCACAACTTCCCCGTCCTCAGCTCTTGGGGCAGCATCGAGAGTGTTGCGCTCTACGTGGCAATGGCTGGGGTAGAAAGCATGCGACGGTGGACTATGTCTTTACTCACTCGCCCTATCGTCTCTATGCCTATCATCGCTTGATCATGAAGGAAATGGCTGACCGAGGCTATAAGGTCAGTCCAGAGTGGTTGGACAAGAACTACCGTGGCAAGACCTGCCCTCCTTATCAAGAATTAGTAGAGGAAAAATTGACCAGTCCTATATACAGCGAACATGACGATGCCTACTATGAGGAGTGTCTGGCTAATCTTCGAGAGAAGGGGATTGAGCTGGAGTAAACGTAAGGATTACAGCACTTTATAACTCTTCTCTTAATTTTTTCGAATAATAAAGATGAGACCTTTAGAGTTTTTCTAAGGTCTTCTTTTTATGAGTGTTCAGATTTACTTTTAATAACTTTTGAGTTATAATTTAATTAGAAAGAGGTTGCTTGGTGCATACGATTTACTTCTATAAGGACAAAAAAGGAAACGAGCCAGTTTTGGATTATATGAGAGAATTGGCTAGTCAGAAAAGTAAGGATAGTCGCATCAAACTCAATAAACTAAATGACTATATCGAGTTGCTTAGTCAGCATGGGACGAGAGCTGGGGAACCCTATATGAAACACTTGGAAGATGAGATATGGGAACTAAGACCTTTGAGAAATCGAATTTTATTTATAGCGTGGCTTGATGGTAGTTTTGTTCTTTTACATCATTTTGTCAAAAAGACTCAGAAAACTCCTAGAAGAGAAATTGAAAAAGCCAAGCGTGAACTGAAGGACTTAAAAGAAAGAGGGTTAAGTGATGAAGAATAGTGCTATTGGAAGTAACTGGAAGGATGTCCGGTCAGAACTCTTTACCAAGGAGGAAATCCTTGAAAGTGATATGCGAGTGGCTATCATGAGTGAGTTGATTGAAGCCAGACATGAGCAAGGAATCAGCCAGAAAAAGCTAGAAGAACTCAGTGGAGTGAGTCAACCTGTCATAGCTAGAATGGAAACAGGAAAGACTAGTCCTCAGTTGGATACAGTCTTGAAAGTTTTAGCCAGTTTAGGAAAGACACTAGCAGTCGTCCCCCTCGAACAGGAAAAGAGCTGAATAAACTGACTTATAGTCTTTTCTAATAGCAAGCCATAGTCACTTATAAGAATTACTAATAACGCGTTTGAGCATTCTAACCGGAATACGCCTATAAAACAAGCTACACAAAGGATTTGAGGCAATTGTCTCAGGTCTTTTTCTTTTGTTTAAAACAGAGATATAGTTTCAAACTATATCAAAGCCTAA
>CAURCY010000010.1:0-24593 GCA_963523355.1 uncultured Streptococcus sp. | reverse complement strand
CAAATCCGTGTGACTATTGCAGAAGGGAAGTTCCATCAGGTCAAGCGTATGGTGGGCTACTGTGGTAAGGAAGTAGTAGACTTGCAACGTTTGACTATGGGAACTCTAGTATTGGATGAGAACTTGCAGCGAGGAGAATGGCGTCGCTTGACCAAGGAAGAATTAGAAGTTCTCCGTGCTAGTATTACTTAATTTAGTTTATATTCGAAAAAGGTGAGGAAGAATGTCCTTGCCTTTTATGTTTTTCAGTTGCTTACTTTGTGAAAAGCGTTATAATAGACTGTAGAATAAAAGGAGGAATCTATGAACGCGATTCAAGAATCATTTACTGATAAATTATTTGCCAACTATGAAGCAAATGTAAAATACCAAGCGATTGAAAATGCTGCTAGCCATAATGGAATTTTTGCAGCCCTAGAACGTCGCCAAAGCCATGTAGACAACACACCTGTTTTCTCATTGGATTTGACCAAGGACAAGGTAACAAACCAGAAAGCGTCTGGTCGTTGCTGGATGTTTGCAGCCCTTAACACCTTCCGTCACAAACTCATCTCTCAATATAAATTGGAAAACTTTGAGTTGTCACAGGCTCATACCTTCTTCTGGGACAAGTATGAGAAATCCAACTGGTTCTTGGAGCAAGTGATTGCGACTGCAGACCAAGACTTGACAAGCCGTAAGGTTAAATTCCTACTTCAAACACCTCAACAAGACGGTGGACAGTGGGATATGGTGGTCTCTCTTTTTGAGAAATATGGTGTCGTTCCTAAGTCAGTTTACCCTGAGTCTGTTTCTTCTAGCAGCAGCCGTGAGCTCAATGCCATCCTCAACAAATTGCTTCGCCAAGATGCTCAAGTCTTGCGTGACTTGCTTGCTTCTGGTGCAGACCAAGCGACTGTTCAAGCTAAGAAAGAAGACCTCTTGCAAGAAATCTTTAACTTTCTTGCTATGTCTTTAGGACTTCCACCACGTAAATTTGACTTTGCTTATCGCGATAAAGATAACAACTACCAAAGTGAAAAGGGCATTACACCACAAGAGTTTTACAAGAAATATGTCAATCTTCCTCTAGAAGACTACGTTTCTGTTATCAATGCTCCAACTGCTGACAAGCCTTACGGCAAATCTTACACAGTTGAGATGTTAGGAAATGTGGTTGGTAGCCGTGCAGTTCGCTACATCAACGTTCCAATGGAACGCTTGAAAGAATTGGCGATTGCCCAAATGCAAACAGGAGAAACTGTTTGGTTTGGTTCAGATGTCGGCCAGCTTAGCAACCGCAAAGCTGGAATCCTTGCGACAGATGTTTATGACTTTGAATCAAGCATGGACATTAAACTCACTCAAGACAAGGCTGGACGTTTGGATTACAGCGAAAGCTTAATGACCCACGCCATGGTCTTGACAGGTGTTGATTTGGATGAAAATGGGAAGTCAACCAAGTGGAAGGTTGAAAACTCATGGGGAGACAAGGTTGGTACCGATGGTTACTTTGTTGCCTCAGACGCTTGGATGGACGAATACACTTACCAAATCGTTGTCCGTAAGGAATTGCTGACAGCAGAAGAACAAGCTGCCTATGAAGCAGAACCAATTGTACTCGCACCATGGGATCCAATGGGAGCCTTGGCTGAATAAAAGTATAGAAAAAAGGAATCAGATTTTAGAACCTGATTCCTTTTAAGTTGCTTGATTACATGATGTGAAGAACATGTGCCACAATACCCACTGCGAAGAGTGCAAGGATAATAGTGATTGGAGATACTTTTTTCTTAAGCAAGTACATGCAAAGGAAAGTAAGGAGTAGTCCTGATAGTCCAGGAATCAACATATCCAAGTTTTGTTGGAAAGTAGTAACTTTTTCAGGTGTTTGAGACAATCCTTGTCCTACTTGTGCGAATGCTTCTTGGATACCTTTAGATCCTTCTGGCAATTTATCCCAATGGATATAAGCCTTTTCATCTAGTTGAACTTTGGCAACATCGAAAGCAAATTTAATATTTACCCAACGTTGAACAAGGACAGCAAGAATGAACATACCAAGGATAGAAGCTCCTTTAGTGATGTCTTGGAGGATACCGCCAGACATATCTTTAGTGATTTCTGATCCAGCCTTGTATCCAATCTCTTGTGTATACCACAAGAATGACATACGAATCAAGTTCCAAAGAACGAAGAAGAGGATTGGACCTAAGATATTACCAGTAAGGGCAAGTGAAGCACCGAGTGATCCGAGGATTGGGCGTACTGTAAACCAGAATACTGGGTCACCGATACCAGCAAGAGGTCCCATCATACCGATTTTAACCCCTTGGATAGCAGCGTCATCAATTTCAACACCGTTAGCACGTTCTTCTTCAAGTGCAAGAGTAACCCCCATGATTGGAGCGGCTACGTATGGGTGAGTGTTGAAGAACTCAAGATGGCGTTCAAGAGCAGCGATTTGATCTTCTTTCTTAGTGTAGAGTTTTTTAAGAGCTGGAATTAATGAGTAAGCCCAACCCAAGTTTTGCATACGTTCATAGTTCCAAGAACCTTGTAAGAAAGTTGAACGCCACCAAACTTTTTTACGATCTGATTTAGTTAATTGAAGTTTTTCAGTCATGATGTTTTCAGTCCTTTCTTATCTTAGTAGTCTTCTAGGATATCGCCGATTGGGTCGTTAGAAGTTGCGGCTCCTCCGCCACCATTTCCACCAGTTTTAGAAAGGTGAAGGTAGATAAGAGCGATAGCAACACCGATAGCACCAAATCCGATTAGAGTAATATCTGACACGGCAGCAAGCACGAAACCGATAGCGAAGAATGGCCATACTTCACGAGTTGCCATCATGTTGATAACCATAGCGTAACCAACGGCAACGACCATACCACCACCGATAGCCATACCATCTTTGAGCCAATCAGGCATAGCATTTAGAATGCTTTGTACTGTTTCAGTTGGTACCATTAGAAGGAGTGCTGCTGGGACTGCAATACGAAGACCTTGAAGAAGAAGTGCGACAAAGTGAGCACGTTCAACTGCTTTGAAGTCACCTTTTTTAGCAGAAGCATCAGCAGTGTGAACCAATCCGACAGAGAGTGTACGGACAATCATAGTCAAGAATAGACCAGCAACTGCAAGAGGGATAGCAACCGCTTGGGCAACACCGATACCTGTCTTAGTAAAGTCGCCACCAAGAACCATGATAATGGCAGCAGCAACAGAAGCAAGAGCAGCGTCAGGAGCTACGGCAGCTCCGATGTTAGCCCAACCAAGGGCGATCATTTGAAGAGAACCACCAAGGATAATCCCTGCTTCAAGGTTACCAGTAACAAGACCGATAAGGGTACAAGCTACGATTGGTTGATGGAATTGGAACTGGTCGAGGATACCTTCAAGACCTGCTAGGAAGGCTACAACGACTACTAAAACCATAGAAATAATAGACATCTTTAAAATCCTTTCATAAAATCGATTATTGCACGTTTGCTTTGTTGATCAAGTCAAACAAATCTTTTTTCGTGTCGTTTGGTACTTTACGTACATCAAATTCAACACCAAGGTCACGCATTTTTTCAAATGTAGCAACGTCTTCTTTGTCCATAGACAAAACGTTGTTAACCATTGTTTTACCAGTTGAGTGAGCCATTGATCCAACATTAAGAGTTTTGATTGGCACGCCACCTTCGATAGCACGAAGGGCATCTTGAGGTGTTTCAAACAAGATAAGGGCATGTGTTTCTCCGAAGCGAGGGTCTTTTGCAACGTCGATTAGTTTTTGGATAGGAACAACGTTTGCTTTCACTTTACCTGGAGCTGCTTGTTTAATCAATTCTTTACGTAATTCGTCTTTAGCTACGTTATCTGAAGCAACGATGATACGGTCTGCTTTTGAATCTGGAGTCCAAGCAGTTGCAACCTGACCGTGAAGTAAACGAGTGTCTAGACGGGCAAGGTTGATTTTGAGTTTACCGTCTCCGATGACAGTTCCTTCTGGAATAGCAGCTTGGGCAACTGGAGCAGCTGCAGCAGTTGCAACTTCTTCAACTGGATTTAACTCTTCTGGAAGAGCTTTGATGCCATCTTTGGCTTCTTTAATAATATTCGCAGCGACTTTTTCTACACCTGCAGCAGCGTCCATGAGGCGCTCTGTGTAGGCTTGAATTAACATCGGTAAGTTAAGTCCTGTGATGATGGCAAACTTACGCTCAGGATTTTCTCCCATCACGCGGCTAGCTTGGTTAAATGGAGATCCACTCCAAAGGTCAGCCAAAACTAGAACCTCATCTTCTGCGTCAAATGCAGCAACAGCGTTATTAAACTTAGCGTATAGATCATCAGGACCTTCATTTGGCATAAAGGTTACAACTTGAACCTTTTCTTGTTCACCAAAGATCATAGATCCTGACTGATGAATACCCGCAGCAAATTCGCCGTGGCTCGCAATAATGATTCCGATACTCATTATTGTCATTCCTCCTTTTTTGTTTTAGTTTTCGTTTAAGAAAACTTTAAGACTTTTTAAGTATAAACCGTTTTCATCTAAAAATCAACTATTTATCATAAAATAATTAAAAAGATTACATCTGAAAATATTGATATATTGAGTTTTAGAGAAGTTTTTTTGAATCCTTATTTAAAAATTTAACATAAAAAAGTTGGAAGCGCATTCCAACTTTTAAAATAGGTTTTTATTAGATTAGTGGGTGAAGTCGAGTACCATACGTCCTTGGATTTGACCTTTTTCCATTTCGTCGAAAATGGCTACGGCATCTTCGACTGGGCGTTTTTGAACAACTGGAACTACCAAACCTTCTGCACCGAATTGGAAGGCTTCTTCCAAGTCTTTACGAGTTCCAACAAGAGAACCGATGACTTGGATTCCATCTAGAACTGTTTTCACGATGCTGAGTTCCATCATTTCAGAAGGAAGACCAACAGCGACTACGCGACCACCGGCACGAACTGAGTCAACAGCCTGATTGAAGGCAACTTTAGATACAGCAGTTACGACAGCTGAATGAGCTCCACCATCAGTTTTTTCCTTGATGAGTCCAGGTACATCATCAACTTCTAGGCCGTTAATAACGATATCAGCACCGACCTCTTTTGCAAGGGCAAGTTTGTCGTTATTGATATCAACTGCGATGACATGAGCATTGAATACTTTTTTAGCGTATTGAACAGCTAGGTTACCAAGTCCACCAGCACCGTAAAGAACAACCCATTGACCTGGTTCAACTTTGGCTTCTTTGATAGCTTTATAGGTTGTTACGCCAGCACATGTGATAGAAGAAGCTTGGGCTGGATCAAGTCCGTCAGGAACTTTAACAGCATAGTCTGCAGTTACGATACATTGTTCAGCCATACCACCGTCTACTGAGTAGCCGGCATTTTTCACTGTACGGCAAAGGGTTTCGCGACCAGTTGTACAGTATTCGCAAGTGCCACATCCTTCAAAGAACCAAGCAACGCTGACGCGGTCGCCGACTTTAAGGCTTTTTACATCTGGGGCAATTTCTTTAACGATACCAACACCTTCGTGACCTAGGACACGGCCTGGTACTTGACCAAAGTCACCATGGGCAACGTGGAGGTCAGTGTGGCAAACACCACAGTATTCAATTTCTACAAGTGCTTCCCCAGTTTCAAGTGGACGGAGTACTTTTTCTTCAACAGCAACACCAGTGCTTTCTGGATTTACAACAACAGCTTTCATAGCTATCCTCCTTGATATTAACTGAGAACAGGGACAACAGGACTGGATTGATTTTGTGTCAACAGAGTCGAGTGTGACGAGCTCTCTTGTATTTATATGTGAAGTATATCACAAAAGAAAGCCTTTTCCAAGGTTTTGGATGCAAAAAGTAGAACAATCGATTAACTGGTTGATGAGACTGTGAAAAGAGCACAAAGACCAGCTTGCAAGCTGGTCAGACTGGACTATAAGAATAAATCTTGTAGGGTTTTGGCAACACCGTCTTGGTCATTTGTCAAGGAAATTTGCTCATCTGCATAGGGGAGTAGCTCAGGATTGGCATTTTTCATTGCATAACCTTTCCCAGCAAAAGCGAGCATTTCGGTATCATTGTGTTCGTCTCCAAAGGCAATCAAATCCTTTTTATCGCGGTTCATTACCTTGAGCAAGTAGTCCAAAGCAAAGGCCTTATTGACACCTTTTGGGGTACATTCAAGGATATTAAGCGGACCTCCCCAGGTATTAATAGAAAGTTGATGCTGGTAGAAGGCGTTCATTTCTTTTGCCAAGGCATATTTGTCACTGGCTCTGGTCTGCAACAGAATACAGTTAGGGTCCTTGGTCACCAATTCAGGCTGGAATTGATTTTCAGGCTGGAAAGCTTCCACACCAAATAGTTTGGGATTGGCAATTTCTTCATTAGGATTTGTAATGTAGAATTTTTTACGATATTCTCCAGCTATAAAATCGGCTTGAATGTCCTCTGAACGTCGAACCATATCTAAAAGATATTTTTTGTCTACAGTCAAACACTTTTCAAAATCCCAAACTTGGTCTGGTAAATGAGTAAGGGAGCCGTTGAAATTAATCATAGGAGTGTCTAAGCCTAGTTCACGGTAAAAATCTTTTGACATGCGGTAAGGGCGACCTGTCGTAATAATAACCTGATGCCCTTTTTCAGCAACTTTTTTAATGGTTTCTTTGGTAAAGTCAGAAATTTGACTGTCTGAGTTGAGCAGGGTTCCATCCAGGTCAACTGCAATAATTTTTTTCGTCATAGGGACCTTTCTAGTGTCTTTTCAGATAAGATGTCTACTATTATAACAGAAAGCAGGCAGAAAATCAGATTCGAAACCAAAAAAGAAATTTCATCAAATTCTTAAATAAATCAAACAAAGATATTGAAAAAGTGAATGATAAATGATATAATTCTATTATTGTTCGTAAAAATTAAAAGGAGATTAATAATGGACAAATTATTTAAACTAAAAGAGAACGGTACAGACGTTCGTACAGAGGTTCTCGCTGGTTTAACAACTTTCTTTGCAATGAGTTATATTCTCTTTGTAAACCCACAAATTCTTTCGCAAACAGGAATGCCTGCTCAGGGTGTATTCCTCGCAACGATTATCGGTGCAGTTGCTGGTACCCTGATGATGGCCTTCTATGCTAACTTACCTTATGCTCAAGCGCCAGGTATGGGTCTTAACGCCTTCTTTACATTTACAGTCGTATTTGGACTTGGTTATTCTTGGCAAGAAGCCCTAGCTATGGTCTTCATCTGTGGTGTCATCTCATTGATTATTACCTTGACAAATGTTCGTAAAATGATCATTGAATCGATTCCAAATGCTCTTCGCTCAGCTATTTCAGCTGGTATCGGTGTCTTCCTTGCCTACGTGGGAATTAAGAATGCTGGACTTTTGAAATTTACGATTGATCCAGGCAACTATACTGTTGTAGGAGAAGGGGCTGACAAGGCTCAAGCCACGATTGCAGCAAATGCTTCAGCAGTTCCAGGATTGGTCAGCTTTAATAATCCAGCTGTTTTGGTGGCTCTTGCAGGACTTGCCATTACTATCTTCTTTGTTATCAAAGGGATTAAAGGGGGAATTATCCTCTCTATCTTGACAACAACTGTTCTTGCTATTGCAGTTGGTTTGGTAGATTTGTCAAGCATCGATTTTGCTAATAACCATGTTGGTGCAGCCTTTGAAGACTTGAAGACAGTCTTTGGTGCAGCTCTTGGTTCAGAAGGTTTGGGAGCTTTGATTTCAGATACAGCTCGCTTGCCTGAAACTCTGATGGCTATTCTTGCCTTCTCATTGACAGATATTTTTGACACGATTGGTACCTTGATCGGTACAGGTGAAAAAGTTGGTATCGTAGCGACAAATGGTGAAAATCACCAATCAGCTAAGTTGGATAAGGCTCTTTACTCTGACTTGATTGGTACTTCAATTGGTGCCATCGCTGGTACTTCGAACGTAACGACTTATGTTGAGTCTGCTGCTGGTATCGGTGCAGGTGGACGTACTGGTTTGACAGCCTTGGTTGTAGCTATCTGTTTTGCAATCTCAAGCTTCTTTAGCCCACTTCTAGCGATTGTACCAACAGCCGCTACAGCTCCAATCTTGATTATCGTTGGGATTATGATGTTGGCTAGCTTGAAAAATATCCATTGGGATGATATGTCTGAAGCGGTTCCTGCTTTCTTCACATCTATCTTTATGGGATTCAGCTACTCTATCACTCAAGGGATTGCAGTTGGTTTCTTGACTTACACTTTGACTAAGCTTGTTAAAGGTCAAGCTAAAGATGTTCATGTCATGATTTGGATTTTGGATGCCTTGTTTATCCTTAACTACATCAGCATGGCCTTATAATAGGATGACCCAGGGGGATTTTCCCCCTTTTTTAATATAAAGGAGATGGGTGATGAAAGAGAAAAATATGTGGAAAGAATTATTGAATCGTGCAGGTTGGCTGTTAATCTTTTTGCTGGCGACAATTTTATATCAGATTCCTATAGGGGTTACTGCTATTTTAACTTTAAATGCAGTACCACTGTTGCAGTCAGGACTGATAGTTGCTGGTATTTCGATTGTGATTCTGGTGCTGTTTATTATTGGAGCTCGTAAAACGCAATTAGCAAGTTTTAATTTTTCTTTTTTTAGAGCGAAGGATTTGGCACGTTTGGGATTAAGTTATTTAGTCATTATCTGTTCAAATATACTTGGTTCTATTTTATTGCAACTATCAAATGAGACGACAACAGGGAATCAGTCTCAGATTAACGATATGGTTCAGAATAGTTCTCTGATTTCCAGTTTCTTCTTGTTGGCCTTGCTTGCTCCGATTTGTGAGGAAATCTTGTGCCGTGGGATTGTTCCTAAAAAGATTTTCCGAGGAAAAGAGAACTTGGGATTTGTAGTCGGTACGATTGTGTTTGCTTTATTGCATCAACCAAGTAATTTACCTTCTTTATTGATTTATGGAGGTATGTCGATCGTTCTATCTTGGACGGCTTACAAGACCCAACGTTTGGAAATGTCTATCTTACTTCACATGATTGTGAATGGGGTTGCTTTCTGTTTATTGGCTCTTGTGGTGATCATGAGTCGGACATTAGGGATTTCTGTTTAAGATTTTTGACAATTGCTTACTTGTTTCTACTGGGAAAAAGATGAATGCAATCGTGTCCATCTTTTTCTTTTTATGGTAAAATAGAGAAATAATATGATGAAAAGCCTTGAGGGAGTGACCGATATGTCAAGTAAAGCCAATCATGCAAAGACAGCTATTTGCGGAATTATTAATGTAACCCCAGACTCCTTTTCGGACGGTGGTCAATTTTTTGCTCTTGAGCAGGCACTCCAGCAGGCTCGTAAATTGATAGCAGAAGGGGCTAGTATGATCGATATCGGCGGAGAATCGACTCGGCCTCGGCCGGGAAGTAGCTATGTTGAGATAGAAGAGGAAATCCAGCGTGTTGTTCCAGTGATTAAAGCGATTCGCAAGGAAAGTGATGTCCTCATCTCCATTGATACTTGGAAAAGTCAGGTGGCAGAGGCTGCTTTGGCTGCTGGTGCCAATCTAGTCAATGATATCACTGGTCTTATGGGTGATGAGAAAATGGCTCATGTGGTTGCTAAGGCTGGAGCGAAAGTAGTCATTATGTTTAATCCAGTTATGGCGCGACCTCAGCACCCTAGCGCGCTCATATTTCCTCATTTTGGTTTTGGACAAGCTTTTACAGAGGAAGAGTTAGCTGACTTTGAAACATTGCCAATCGAAGAGTTGATGGAGACTTTCTTTGAACGAGCACTAGCGAGAGCAAATCAAGCTGGAATTGCACAAGAAAACATCCTGCTGGATCCAGGAATCGGCTTTGGTCTGACCAAGAAAGAAAATCTGCTTCTTTTACGGGACTTGGATACACTACATCAGAAGGGGTATCCAATCTTTCTTGGAGTGTCGCGCAAGCGATTTGTCATCAATATTCTTGAAGAAAATGGCTTTGAAGTCAATCCTGAGACAGAACTTGGTTTCCGTAATCGAGATACGGCTTCGGCTCATGTAACTAGTATCGCTGCGAGACAGGGTGTAGAAGTGGTGCGCGTGCATGACGTAGCTAGTCACAGGATGGCAGTTGAAATTGCCTCCGCTATTCGTCTGGCTGATGAAGCGGAAAATTTAGATTTAAAACAATATAAATAAGATGAAAGAAATTGAAAACAATCAGTGGATTGTCAACTATCGGACGGACCAACCGCATTTTGGCTTGGAACGAATGGTGGAACTGTTAGCTTTGCGTGGCAATCCCCATCTCAAACTCAAGGTTATCCATATCGGAGGGACCAATGGCAAGGGTTCGACTATTGCTTTTTTGAAAAATATGCTGGAAAAGCTAGGCCTGAGAGTTGGTGTGTTCAGCTCGCCCTATCTCATTCATTATACAGACCAGATTAGCATCAATGGGGAATCCATTCCAGTGGCTAGGCTAGAAGTCCTCATGGCAGACTATCAGTCTTTGCTGGAAGGAGAAGTGGCCGCTAATTTACAGGGCACAACCGAATTTGAGATTATCACAGCCATAGCCTATGACTACTTTGCTTCAGAGCAAGTAGATGTGGCTATCATGGAAGTCGGCATGGGTGGACTTTTAGATAGTACCAATGTCTGTCAGCCCATTTTGACAGGAATTACGACTATTGGATTGGACCATGTAGCCCTACTTGGTGACACCTTGGAAGCCATAGCAGAGCAGAAAGCTGGTATTATCAAACAAGGTATTCCCTTGGTGACAGGTCGTATCGCTCAAGAAGCTTTGGCTGTGATTGACCGCATTGCGGAAGGGAAAGATGCACCGAGATTTGCCTACGGGACAGATTATCAGATCAGCCATCAAAAGAGTGTGGCTACAGGCGAAGTCTTTGACTATACAAGTGTTGTCAGACAAGGTCGCTTCCAGACTGGCCTGCTTGGTTTGCACCAGATAGAGAATGCTGGGATGGCCATAGCTTTACTTGATACTTTTTGTCAAGAAGATGGTCGAGAGCTAGTAAGCAATCACTTGCTTGCTCAAGCCTTGGAAGAAACAAGTTGGTCAGGGCGTTTGGAAATCGTGTCAAGAGATCCCTTGATGATTTTGGATGGAGCCCACAATCCCCATGCTATCAAGGCTTTAATAGCAACCTTGCAAGAACGCTTTGCGGATTATCGTAAGGAAATCCTCTTTACTTGTATCAAAACCAAGGCCTTGGAGGATATGTTGGACTTGCTGGGGGCCATGCCAGATACCGAGCTTACCCTGACACATTTTGACGATAGTCGGGCGACTGATGAAAGCGTGCTGGAAGAGGCAGCTAAGTCTAGAAATCTCAGCTACCAAGGTTGGCAGGATTTTCTAGAGCAGAAATTGACAGATAAAAAAGAAGAGAAACAAACAGTTAGGATTGTCACGGGTTCCTTGTATTTCTTGAGCCAAGTGAGAGCCTATCTGATGGAGAGGAAGAACGAAAATGGATACACAAAAGATTGAAGCAGCTGTAAAAATGATTATCGAGGCTGTCGGAGAGGACGCTAACCGTGAGGGCTTGCAGGAAACGCCTGCTCGTGTGGCCCGTATGTACCAAGAGATTTTTTCAGGTCTTGGTCAAACAGCGGAGGAACATTTGTCAAAATCCTTTGAGATTATCGACGATAATATGGTGGTAGAAAAGGATATCTTTTTCCATACCATGTGTGAACACCACTTATTGCCATTTTATGGTAGAGCGCATATTGCCTATATTCCAGATGGCCGTGTAGCAGGTTTGTCTAAGCTAGCCCGTACGGTTGAAGTTTATTCGAAAAAACCACAAATTCAAGAACGTTTGAATATCGAAGTGGCTGATGCCTTGATGGACTATCTAGGTGCTAAAGGAGCCTTTGTTGTCATTGAGGCGGAACATATGTGTATGAGCATGCGTGGTGTCAGAAAACCAGGCACTGCAACCTTGACGACAGTAGCTCGTGGTCTATTTGAAACAGATAAGGACCTCCGAGATCAGGCTTATCGTTTAATGGGACTATAATACTCTTCGAAAATCAAATTCAAACCACGTCAGCTTCCATCTGCAACCTCAAAACAGTGTTTTGAGCAGCCTGCGGCTAGCTTCCTAGTTTGCACTTTGATTTTCATTGAGTATAAAAAGAATCCGCTTTGGGCGGATTTTTCTAGAAAGGAATCATTATGGATCAACTGCAGATTAAGGATTTGGAAATTTTTGCCTATCATGGTCTTTTTCCTAGTGAGAAGGAATTAGGGCAAAAGTTTGTTATTTCCGCAATCCTATCCTATGATATGACCAAGGCGGCTACAGACTTGGATTTAACAGCCTCTGTCCATTACGGAGAACTGTGTCAGCAGTGGACGACTTGGTTTCAGGAAACAACTGAGGACTTGATTGAAACGGTAGCCTATAAACTGGTAGAACGTACCTTTGAGGCTTATCCTCTTGTCCAAGAAATAAAGCTGGAACTCAAAAAACCTTGGGCGCCGGTTCATTTGCCACTAGATACTTGCTCGGTAACCATTCATCGTTGTAAGCAACGGGCCTTTATCGCTCTGGGAAGCAACATGGGAGATAAACAAGTAAACTTGAAACAAGCCATTGAGAAAATGCGAAATCGAGGTATCCATATTCTCAAAGAGTCTAGTATCTTGACGACGGAGCCTTGGGGTGGTGTGGAGCAAGATAGCTTTGCTAATCAAGTGGTTGAGGTTGAAACCTGGTTGCCGGCCCCAGTTCTATTAGAGACCTTGTTAGCCATTGAGTCAGAGATGGGACGGGTGAGAGAAGTACATTGGGGACCTCGTTTGATTGATTTGGACTTGCTCTTTGTGGAGGACCAGGTCATTTATACAGATGACCTCATCTTGCCTCATCCTTACATAGCGGAACGCCTTTTTGTCCTTGAGTCCTTACAGGAAATTGCGCCTCATTTTATCCATCCGACATTAAAGCAACCGATCCGCAACTTGTATAATGCTTTGAAACAATAGAAAAAACTCTAGTTTTCAGTAGTTTGTAACTGAAGGCTAGAGTTTTTATACTCTTCGAAAATCAAATTCAAACTACGTCAGCGTCGCCTTACCGTACTCAAGTACAGCTTGCGGCTAGCTTCCTAGTTTGCTCTTTGATTTTCCTTGAGTATTAAAATAGGTCATTTTCTTCTGGGAGGAGGATAGTTTCTCTACCGTCCATGTCTAAAACCAAGACTCTGGGGGGATAAAGAGGGTCAAAGGGATGGTTAAAATCAAAATCAATGGCTGTAGGGAGGTGTTGACTTGAGAAGTGGAAGGTAATTTTTCCTTGGTTATTGAGCAATTGAAACTCGAGTTCTTCTTCCAATTCAAAGACATTTTTTAAGAAATGGTCGATGATATACCAAAATGAGTCAATAACGTCATCAGGCAAGCTGGTAACAATGCCAAAACTAGCTGACCGCATGTGGGTATTGGTAAAAGCCATATTTCTTCCCCCTTTCTTTTCCCTTATCATACAGCAAATAGGATTAAAAATCAAGAAAAGGTGATTTTTTCTTCATAAACATAGCTTCCTATGAAATTTTTTCAAATAATCTTCAAAAAACGCTTGAAAGTGTTTACAAATAGTGATAAAATGGAATAAGTGGAATCATGAAAACGAAATTTTCATACCGTCTCTTTTTTGGAGTCTCGTGAGGTATGATATAGAAAGGAAATGGAATGAATACAGACGATACAGTAACGATTTATGATGTCGCCCGTGAAGCAGGAGTTTCAATGGCGACGGTTAGCCGTGTAGTCAATGGCAATAAGAATGTAAAAGAGAATACTCGTAAAAAAGTGCTTGAGGTGATTGATCGTTTGGATTACCGTCCAAATGCTGTGGCGCGTGGCCTTGCAAGTAAAAAGACAACCACTGTCGGTGTGGTGATCCCAAATATTACCAATGGCTATTTCTCAACGCTTGCTAAAGGGATTGACGATATCGCTGAAATGTACAAGTACAATATCGTCCTTGCCAATAGTGATGAGGATGATGACAAGGAAGTTTCAGTTGTCAATACCCTGTTTTCTAAGCAAGTGGATGGTATCATCTTTATGGGCTACCACTTGACTGAAAAAATTCGTTCAGAGTTTTCTCGTTCTCGGACACCAGTTGTTCTTGCAGGAACTGTGGATGTAGAACATCAGCTTCCAAGTGTTAATATTGACTACAAACAAGCAACGATTGATGCAGTAACCTACCTTGCTAAAGAGAACGAGCGCATTGCTTTCGTTAGTGGTCCGCTAGTGGATGACATCAATGGTAAGGTTCGTTTGGTTGGCTACAAGGAAGCCTTGAAAAAAGCAGGGATTTCTTATAGCGAAGGATTGGTATTTGAGTCTAAATACACTTATGAAGATGGCTATGCCTTGGCAGAACGCTTGATTTCATCAAACGCAACTGCAGCAGTTGTAACAGGTGATGAATTGGCAGCAGGTGTCTTGAACGGCCTTGCTGATAAGGGTGTGTCAGTACCAGAAGAATTTGAAATCATTACTAGTGATGATTCACAAGTCTCACGCTTTACCCGTCCAAACTTGACAACTATTGCCCAACCTCTTTATGACCTTGGTGCCATTAGTATGCGTATGTTGACTAAGATTATGCACAAGGAAGAGTTGGAAGAACGTGAAGTTCTCTTACCTCATGGTTTGACAGAACGTCGTTCAACACGAAAACGTAAATAGAAAAAATCAGGGAATCGTGAAGATTTCCTGATTTTGCTTTCTAGAGAAGAGGTTAGCCTTCCATATAGTCTTTTAAGGCTTGTCCTTTTAATCCAGCATTGAGGGCAATGAGGAGTTTCAAGCGGGCTTTTTGGGCGTTGAGTTCTTTAACAAAGAAGACACCAGATTTTTGCAACTGCACGCCCCCACCTTGGTAGGCATAAACAGGTTCTGCAATGCCGTTAAAGCATCGTGAAACAAGGGCGACTGGGATTCCTTTTTGCAGAAGGCTTTCTAATTTTTGAGCCGTTTCTTTGGGAATATTACCAGCTCCGAAGGCTTGGATAATCAAACCGTCCAATTGTTCCAAATCCAGCATATCAATCAGCTCATCTGTCATACCAGCATAAGCCGAGATGATAGGGACCAAGCCTTGTATGTGATCAAGGTCAAAGCGAACACGAGGTTCAGCTGTTTTAAAGTATAGGATTTCCCGCTTCGTAATCAGACCAAGTGGTCCATGTGTTGGAGTCTGGAAGGTGCCGACGTTGGTCGTATGTGTTTTGGTAACATACTTGGCAGCATGGATTTCATCGTTCATAACGACCAAAACTCCTTTGTCAGCAGCCCTGTCATCGCTAGCCACTCGCAAAGCACTTAGGTAATTATAAACTCCGTCACTACCGAGTTCATTGGAGCTGCGCATGGCCCCTGTTAGTATGATAGGCATGTGGGGGACTTCCATGGTATCTAGGAAATAGGCTGTTTCTTCTAAAGTGTCAGTCCCGTGTGTGATCACCACCCCATCGTAGTTATCTGCTTCCTCTTTGATTTTTTGGTAGAGGGCTAGCATATGCTTGGGTTTGATGTGGGGGCTTGGCAGGTTAAAAAAGTCTAGGGCGTGGACTTGGATTCCTTCAAGTGGGTTGGACACATGATTCATGGGATTATCTGAACTAGTCACAACAGCGCCAGAGGCATCGGCTTGCATGGAAATAGTTCCACCTGTATGTAAAACAAGGATTTTCTTAGGCATGATTTACTCACTCTTTCTGAAATGTGGTATAATCATTGTATCACAAAAGGGGAGAATGAGGTAGGATGGAAGTCAAAGCTGTTTTTTTTGATATCGATGGAACATTAGTCAACGATCGCAAGAGTGTTTTGAAATCCACTAAGGACGCGATTAAGATTGTCAAAGAACAAGGGGTACTTGTCGGCGTAGCGACAGGGCGAGGACCTTTTTTTGTTAAGGAATTGATGGACGATTTGGATTTGGACTTTGCGGTAACCTATAATGGCCAGTATATCTTTAATAAAGAAAGAGTCTTGTTCACGAGCCCGATTTCCAAGTTACACTTGCGCCATCTCATTACTTATGCTAAAAAAGAGGGCAAGGAGATTGCCCTAGGGACCAAGGATGCCATGTTGGGTTCCAAAATCATGTCCTTTGGTCTGGGTTCTTTTTCCCAACGAATCAGTCGCTTCGTTCCCTCAGTTTTAACTCGGACAGTGAGTCATTCCTTTAATCGTATGGTCAGCAAGGTTGTTCCCCAAAAGGAAGAAGACCTGCTTCACCTGATGAATCAGCCTATCTACCAAGTCTTGATGCTGATGACGCCAGAAGAATCTGAGAAGGCAGCAGCTGATTTTGAAGACTTGAAATTGACACGTAGCAATCCTTTTGCAGCGGATGTCATCAATCAAGGAAACTCTAAATTGGAAGGCATTCGACGAGTTGGGAAAGAATATGGTTTTGATCTCAACCAAGTCATGGCCTTTGGTGACTCAGATAACGACCTAGAAATGCTGGCGGGTGTCGGTATGTCGGTCGCTATGGGAAATGGTAGTAGCAGTGTCAAGGAAGTTGCCAAGCATATCACTACCAGCAATCAGCAAGACGGAATTCACAAGGCCTTAGAACATTTTGGTGTTTTAGCTTCAGAAAAAGTCTTTGTCAGCCGTGACTATCATTTCAATAAGGTCAAGACCTTCCACCACATGATGGATGAACGAACCCAAGAAGAACCTCGAGCTTGGGATTTAGAAGGTGCAACCCACAGGGCTGGCTTTAAAATAGAAGAATTGGTGGAGTTTGTTCGAGCAGCCAGTCCCTCTGAAGAGGATTTTGGTCAAGCTTTATCGCAACTTCATCAGGCCCTTGATAAGGCAGCAGATAAAGTAGCCAAGAAGACACCTGCACAGCAAGATTTGGTAGGGCAGGTGGATGCCTTGATTGATACGCTTTACTTCACCTACGGTAGTTTTGTTTTGATGGGGGTGGACCCAGAACGTATTTTTGATATTGTTCATCAGGCCAATATGGGGAAAATTTTTCCAGATGGCAAGGCTCATTTTGATCCAGTGACCCATAAAATCTTAAAACCAGATGATTGGGAAGAAAAATATGCTCCAGAACCTGCTATTAAAAAGGAACTGCAGCGCCAGCTCAAGGCTTATGAGCGTCATAAAGAGAGAAATAATACTCAATGAAAATCAAAGAGCAAACTAGGAAACTAGCCGCAGGCTGTACTTGAGTACGGCAAGGCGACGTTGACGTGGTTTGAAGAGATTTTCGAAGAGTATAAATAGTAAACAAAAAGGAGCGCTGAGCTCCTTTTCGTCGTAATTATAAGGTTTTTTCTTGTTCTCTCACAACCAGCAAATCAACCTTAGCATGGCGGAGGATGTATTCAGATGAAGAACCGACCAAGAGGCGTTCAAAGGCGTTGAGACCAGTTGCGCCAACGAGGATGAGGTCCACTTCCTCAGCATCGGGAATAGTACGTGCCAATAGGGTTTTTGGATTTCCCATTTCAATGACGATATGAACATCTGCCACACCAGCATCTTTAGCACGTTTTTCGTACTCTTTCATCAGACTTTCAGCGTCGACTTGGAGTTCTTCGTAAACTTCAGCATCAAAGGTGGATACGCTTTGGAGAGCGCGTGTGTCAATGACATGTGCGATGGTGAGTTTAGCGTCGTTTCGTAGAGCAGAATGAACTCCCTTGACAAAAGCCAAGTCCGCTTCCTTAGAACCATCGATTGCGACCATAATATTTTGGTAACGTTGTGCCATAATGAAACCTCCTGAAATTTTCTTACTATAATTGTAAACCTTTTCACTATAGAAGTAAAGCAAAAAAAGTATTTTTCAAAAGAATGTTAGCGATTAAAATCTATATAAATATATGATAAAATAAAAGAAAGGATAGCAGGAAAGAAGTGAAGGGAGGGAGAATGATGAAGCACTCTTTTCAAGAAACAAAAAATTCAAATTTCCTTTATTATGGAATCATCCTAGTTTCAGTCTTGCTAGAAGTTATCATGATCTGGCAATTAGAGAGTCTGGTACCGTTTCTTTATCCAGGTTTTATTGGCTTTTTAGTCTTTCATGTACTCTACCATCTAATTTTATTCCTAGTTGCAAAACGAAGTGGGCGTTGGGATTACTTGATGATATGGGGACTTTTCCTCATGTTCAATCTTCTTTATGACTCCTTTTTAGGCTTGCTTTTTCTAGGTTTATCTTTTGGTATGTGATGTGACTTTCGCAAAATACCTGCTATCTCCCCTGTCTTGGCCTCGCTTTTAGCGAGGTTTTTCTTCTATCTTAATCTAGTAACACATTTCAGTAAACTTGTCGCATTTTCTTTCTAGTGGTATAATGTTACTATCCTGATGAATTGAGGAAACAAGATGAAAGAATATAACAAGTCTAGTAAGTTAGAGCATGTTGCTTATGATATCCGTGGTCCTGTTTTGGAAGAAGCCATGCGGATGCGAGCAAACGGAGAAAAGATTTTACGTCTGAATACAGGAAATCCAGCAGAATTTGGCTTTACAGCGCCAGACGAGGTCATTCATGACTTGATTATGAATGCGCGTGATAGTGAAGGTTATTCTGACTCGAAAGGGATTTTCTCAGCCCGTAAGGCTATCATGCAGTATTGCCAATTGAAGAAATTCCCAAATATAGATATTGATGATATCTACCTTGGAAATGGTGTCAGTGAGCTGATTGTCATGTCCATGCAGGGACTTTTGGACAATGGGGATGAAGTCTTGGTGCCAATGCCAGACTATCCTCTCTGGACAGCAGCTGTCAGCCTAGCTGGAGGAAATGCCGTTCACTATATCTGTGATGAAGCTGCAGAATGGTATCCAGATATTGACGATATCAAGTCAAAAATCACTTCCAATACCAAGGCAATCGTCCTTATCAATCCAAACAACCCAACTGGAGCCCTTTATCCTAAGGAACTCTTGTTGGAGATTATTGAGATTGCCCGTCAAAACGATTTGATTATCTTTGCGGATGAAATTTACGACCGCATGGTAATGGATGGACATGTGCATACGCCTGTGGCGAGCTTGGCACCAGATGTCTTCTGTGTCAGCATGAATGGTCTATCAAAATCCCACCGTATTGCTGGTTTCCGTGTGGGTTGGATGGTCTTGTCTGGACCTAAGACTCATGTCAAGGGCTATATCGAAGGGCTCAATATGCTATCCAATATGCGCCTTTGCTCTAACGTTTTGGCCCAACAAGTCGTACAAACTTCCTTGGGTGGTCACCAATCAGTTGATGAATTGCTCCTTCCTGGTGGACGAATTTACGAGCAAAGAAATTTCATCTACAATGCCATTCAAGATATTCCAGGTTTGTCTGCGGTTAAACCTAAAGCTGGACTCTATATCTTCCCTAAAATCGATCGCAATATGTACCGTATCGATGATGATGAGCAGTTTGTTCTTAATTTCTTGAAACAGGAAAAGGTTCTCTTGGTTCATGGTCGAGGCTTCAACTGGCAGGAACCAGACCACTTCCGTATCGTTTACCTTCCTCGTGTTGATGAACTAGCCCAAATCCAAGAAAAGATGACTCGATTCTTGAAACAGTATCGTAGATAGGGCTTACATTCGAAAAAGCTGGAAACATTTGCCTTGAGCTATTGACAAAAGTGAAAGAATCAGATAGAATAGTAAAGTATGTTTAGTAACTGATCACTTTATAGCCGGCTAAACGAATACAAAATCTATGAGGAGGTATTCATCGTGAAACGTACTTATCAACCAAGTAAACTTCGTCGTGCGCGCAAACACGGATTCCGTAACCGTATGTCAACTAAAAACGGTCGTCGCGTATTGGCAGCTCGTCGTCGTAAAGGACGCAAAGTTTTGGCTGCATAATCCAAACGAATTCTATCAAAAATCAGTAGGAACTCGAGTCTACTGATTTTTATTTTTGTAAAAAAGTTCAAAAAGCTTTATGTTTTTACTTAAATAGTGTATAATATTTCACATACTGTAAAAATGGAGAATAATCATGAAGAAATCAAAAGTTATGCTTTTTGGAGCTATGGCTTTGACAGCAGGTCTAGCTCTAGCGGCATGTGGGTCATCCCAATCAAGCAATGCAGACAAGACATACTCTTATATCTTTGTCAGCAACCCAGATACCTTGGATTACATTACCTCTACACGAGACTCTACATCTAGTATCACAACCAACTTGATTGATGGTTTGTTGGAAAATGACCAGTATGGCAATCTCATCCCCTCTATGGCTGAGTCATGGACAGTGTCAAAAGATGGCTTGACTTACACTTATAAGATCCGTCAGGGAGCTAAATGGTACACTTCTGAAGGAGAAGAGTATGCGGACGTAACAGCTCATGACTTTGTGACTGGTCTCAAGTATGCGGCTGATAAAAAGGCTGAAAACTTGTACTTGGTACAAGACTCTATCAAGGGGCTAGCAGACTATGTTGAAGGGAAATCATCTGATTTTGGAACTGTTGGTGTTAAGGCAGTGGATGATTACACACTACAATACACCCTCAACCAACCTGAGACTTATTGGAACTCTAAAACAACAGCAAGTATCCTTAATCCTGTAAATGAAGCCTTCTTGAAGTCTAAGGGAGATGACTTTGGAAGTGTGACACCATCAAGTATCTTGTCAAATGGTCCTTACTTGTTTAAATCTTTCTCATCAAAATCTTTGATTGAGTTTGATAAAAACCCTAATTACTGGGATAAGGACAATGTCAAAATTGAGAAAGTGAAACTCTCTTTCTTTGACGGTTCTGACCAAGACAGCATTGCTAGAGGTTTCTTGGATGGTAACTATACTGATGGCCGTATCTTCCCAACAAGTTCAGTCTTTGCTGAACTCAAGAAGGGGAATGAGGACAAGATTACCTATACACCGCAAAACTCAGTTACTTTCTATTATCTTTTCAACGTCAATCGTCAAAGCTACAAGCAGACTATGAAACAGTCTGATAAGGAAAAGACAGATTCACGCGCAGCTATGCAAAATAAAGATTTCCGTCAGGCTATCAACTTTGCCTTTGACCGTCATGCTTATGCAGCACAGACAAATGGTGAAGATGGAGCAGACCGTATCTTGCGTAACACAGTTACACCAAGTAACTTTGTCCAAGTTGGCGATAAGAACTTCGGTGACATTGTCAATGAAAAAATTGTCAACTACGGTAAAGATTGGGCAAATATCAACCTAAACGATGGTAAGCAAGCCTTCTTGAATCCTGAAAAGGCCAAAGAGAAGTTTGCGAAGGCCAAAGAAAGTCTGCAAGCTCAAGGAGTAACCTTCCCAATTCATTTGGATATGCCAGTTGACCAGACTGCTAAGTTGGATGTGCAACAGGCTGGATCTTTCAAACAAACAGTGGAAGAAACCCTTGGTAAGGAGAATGTGGTCATCGATGTTATCCAACTTTCTCCAGACGAGAAGGATCAAGCAACCTACTTTGCAGATACAGCAGAACAAAAAGACTACGATATTGACATCTCAGGATGGGGTGGAGATTACTCAGATCCGAAGACTTACTTAGCTATCCTTGATCCAGAGACAGGTTCTCAGTTGAAAAATATGGGCTTGTCTGAAGGAAAAGACAAGGAAGTTAAGGACAAGATTGGTCTTTCTGACTACAAGAAACTCTTGGATCAAGCAGATGTGGAAATCACAGATACTCAAGCTCGCTATGAAAAATATGCTGAAGCCCAAGCTTGGTTGACAGATAGCGCCCTCTTCCTACCAGTTCAAAGTGGTGGAGCCAACCCAATCTTCCGTAAGACTGTACCGTTTACAGGTCCATTCTCATTTGTTGGTCATAAGGGAAATGCGGACAACTACAAATATGTTGAATTGCAAAAAGAGCCAGTAACCGCTAAACAGTACCAAGAACTCTATGAAAAATGGCTAAAAGAAAAAGCTGAGTCAAATAAAAAAGCTCAGGAAGATTTAGCTAACCATATTCAATAATATTCCTAGTCATGCTTTTCAGTTAAGCATAGTGGCTGGATTCAGAAAAAGGCCTTACCAGAGCTTCTTGGTTCTGGTAGGGCCTTTTCTTTATTCTTTTAAGTGATAGGAGTAGCTAGCGACAACGACGTCTTGGTGCCAACGAAGGGCATATTTGAGTTTAAGGCTCATCTGATTGTGCAGGATATTTTGCCAAGGTTTATTAGGGATAAACTGGGGGACCAGGACAGTGACTGTATAGTTCTTTTTCTGAGCATCCTCAGAGATTCGTTTGACATACTTGACAGTAGGCGTGATGATGTCACGGTAGCTGGTCTTGATGTTTTTCAGAGTAATGGTTGGAAAGTAATCGGCAAATTCTTGGAGAATTTCTTGGTCTTTTTCTGCTGTTTCCTTAGTAGAAATATGCATGGCTAAGACTTCATCTCCGATACTTTGAGCGTAGTTAATGGCTCCGACGCTGACGCGGGTGACATTTCCTACTAGAACGAGGACAAGATTGCCATCGTAGGTACGTTTTTCGATTCCTTCATAGAGTCGCAGTTGTTGGGCCACTTTTTGGTAATGACTGTGAATCGCCAAGAAGAGTAGGGTGAGTACGAGAATAATCGGGAAGAAAGGCCAGATATCACTGAGACGGAAAAAGAGCAAGATTAGTACAATCGCGTAGCAAATGATAGCTCCAAGGATATTGGCAAGGGCAGGTTTTAAGAAATTTGCCCCTTTTTCTTTTTTCCAATGGCGAATCATCCCAGTCTGAGAAAGGGCAAAGGGAACGAAGACCCCGATAGTATAAAGAGGAATCAAACGTTCGGTATTGCCGTTAAAAATGAGAAGAAGAATCATAGCCCCAAAAGCCAGAGTTAAAATTCCATTAGAGTAGCCTAGGCGGTCTCCTTTTTCCATAAAGAGGTGGGGCATGTATTTGTTTTTAGCCATATTGTAAGCCAGCATAGGGAAAGCCGAAAAACCAGTATTTGCAGCTACGGCCAAAATCAAGGCTGTGGAGAATTGGAAGATATAATAGCCAAGGTGACCTAAGAAGGAAGTGCCAAGGATGCCTTGAGCCATCTGTGAGAGGATAGTTTCTCCGTGTTGAGGCATAATCCCCATCCAGTAGTTTAGGAAGGTAATGCCTGCAAAAAGAAAACCTAAAATCAGTGACATGATGGTCAAGGTTTGAGCGGCATTCTTTTCTTTTGGAGCCTTGAAAAAGGGAACGGCATTTGAAATAGCTTCAACCCCTGTCAGAGAGGCAGAACCACTGGTAAAGGCTCTTAGAATGAGAATGATAGACAGACTCGGTACAGCATGCCCAATAGGTGAAGTTGCCTGATAGCTGAGAGACCCTGTCATTAGTTGAAAGATTCCGTAGAGCAAGAGAAAGACAGTACTGATGATAAAGAGATAGACAGGAATCATCAGAGAGCTGGCAGATTCTTTCAATCCTCTTAAATTCAAGAGCATGAGCAGGCAGACTAGGAAAATAGAGATATGAAGATTGTAGGGATGGAGGGCAGGGATGGCTGCTGTAATAGCATCAGCTCCAGATGCAACAGATACCGCTACGGTCAGCATGTAGTCAACTAGCAGACTACCTCCTGCAATCAAGCCTAGTTCAGGGGAGAGATTTTCCCGAGTAACCATATAAGCCCCACCACCTTGAGGATAGGCGTGGATGATTTGACGATAGGAAATGGTCAAACTAGCGAGGAGTAAGAGGACAAAAATACCGATAGGGAGGCTCCACCAAATAGCGAGAGGAGAGAGACTGACTAAAACGAGAATGACTTGTTCAGGTCCATAGGCAATAGAAGACAGGGCATCACTGGATAACATTGCAAGTGCCTGCATTTTCCCTAACAATCCCCCTTCGCCGTCTGTGAGAGACTTGAGTGGTCGACCGATAAAGGTATATTTTAATTTTCTAAACATTGTATTTTCCTTTTCTGAAAATTTCAATAAGTGCTATTATACTGCTTTGGGAAAATAGCGTCAAGAGACGACGATGGATTTTAGAATATTTTGTACAGATGAGGAGAGAGGTCAGTTTTTTTGCTATAATAGTAGATAGAAAACGAGGTTAGAAGAGATGATTTTTGATACACATACACACTTGAATGTAGAAGAATTTGCAGGTCGTGAGGCAGAAGAAATTACCTTGGCTGCTGAGATGGGTGTGACACAGATGAATATTGTTGGTTTTGATAAACCGACGATTGAGCGTGCTTTGGAGTTGGTGGATGAGTACGACCAACTCTACGCGACTATTGGTTGGCATCCTACAGAAGCAGGGACTTACACAGAGGAGATTGAAGCCTACTTGCTTGACAAGCTCAAGCACCCAAAGGTAGTTGCCTTGGGTGAGATTGGTTTGGACTACCATTGGATGACAGCGCCAAAAGAGGTGCAGGAGCAGGTTTTTCGCCGTCAAATTCAGCTATCTAAGGACTTGGATTTGCCTTTTGTTGTCCATACCCGTGATGCGCTGGAAGACACCTATGAGATTATCAAGAGCGAGGGCGTTGGTCCTCGTGGTGGTATCATGCATTCTTTCTCAGGAACTCTTGAATGGGCAGAGAAGTTTGTCG
>CAURCY010000009.1:0-24614 GCA_963523355.1 uncultured Streptococcus sp. | reverse complement strand
TGGAATTAGTTGTTGGGTTGATTACCTTCCAAGAAAAACTAGCCCTTCTAGCCTTACTGGGAGCTGGTTTGGTTTTACTAGTCTTGTATTTGCCTTATCAGGTCAAACGTCAGATGCAGGACTAAAACTTGCTTATATGATATTAAAAAAGAAGTTGAGTTCAGTTTGTCTCAACTTCTTTTATTTTCTACAGGATAATGGTTGGTCCGTAGAGACTCAACTTGGTCTTGACTTGGTCAAAGTGGAAGCGGTCATAGGCCCGCCAAGCGGCGCGAGTAGGAGCATCTGGATCAAGAGCGCTGAGTCCCATGAGAAGACTGGAAGTCTGGTAAAATTTTTCCAGTTCAATCAAGACTCGATTATCCACTGTCTCAGCCTTGGCTAGAAAGCCAAGAATAGAGTTTAATTGCTCCTGAAAGCGGACGTCGTCAGCGCTTGCCTGTTTGCATGCTTGATAGGCTTTGTTTAAGTCAGTAATCAAAGTCTGAGCTCTTTTGATAGGGTCTGTATCTGTCATGAGAATTCCTCCTTTAATCTGGGTGCTAGTCTTGCTTCTAGCAATTGTATTTTGATACTGTCAGTTTATCACTTTTATCTCCTTTTTCACCTTAAAATCTTTAATTGCCCTTGAAATTTCCTGAATGGTACTGTTAAGATTTTATGATAAAATAGTTGTAAGATTATCATGCTTATTTGAGGAACAAGATACCTTTCAGGAGCGTTGAAGGCCTGTTTAGGATTTGGTGGGCTTGTATCATAGTATTTTTGCTATTCTCTTTTTAGGAAGAAATCGAAACAAGGAGAGTAAGAAGATGAGAATATTTGTTTTAGAAGATGATTTTTCCCAACAGACTAGGATTGAAACGACGATTGAGAAACTCTTGAAAGAACATCATATCACTCCCAGCTCTTTTGAAGTTTTTGGCAAGCCAGACCAACTGCTGGCAGAGGTGCATGAGAAGGGGGCCCATCAGCTATTCTTTTTGGATATTGAGATTCGAAATGAAGAGATGAAGGGTCTGGAAGTGGCTAGAAAGATTCGGGATCGGGATCCTTATGCCCTGATTGTCTTTGTGACGACTCACTCGGAGTTTATGCCCCTGTCCTTTCGCTACCAAGTGTCTGCTTTGGACTACATTGATAAGGCCCTGTCAGCAGAGGAGTTTGAATCTCGTATCGAGACAGCCCTCCTCTATGCCAATAGTCAAGACAGTAAAAGTCTGGCGGAAGATTGCTTTTACTTTAAATCAAAATTTGCCCAATTCCAGTATCCTTTTAAAGAGGTTTATTATCTTGAAACATCGCCCAGAGCCCATCGTGTTATTCTCTATACCAAGACGGACAGGCTGGAATTTACAGCGAGTTTGGAGGAGGTTTTCAAGCAGGAGCCTCGCCTCTTGCAGTGCCACCGCTCTTTTCTCATCAATCCTGCCAATGTGGTGCGTTTGGATAAGAAAGAAAAACTCCTTTTCTTTCCCAATGGTGGGAGCTGTCTGATCGCGCGTTATAAGGTCAGGGAAGTGTCTGAAGCTATCAATAACTTACATTGAGTTAGGAGAGCTTATGTATAATATTTGGATTATATTGTATACACTAGTTATTATTGGGCTAGAAATTATCATGTTCTTTAAGGTAGATGGAATTGGTCTAACTTTTGAGAGAATTTTTAAGGCCTTTCTTCTGAAATTTCTTCTAGCAGCAATTGTTACAACTTTTAATTATTTAGTCTTGACTGACTATCTGTCATACTTTATAGAACCCTTGTTCGGCCTCAGCTTGTCTTTCTTATTGTTAAGAGGACTTTCTAAAAGACTCCTTTTCTTTTATGGTCTCTTTCCAATTGTATTGATGGATATCTTTTACAGAAGTGTCTCCTATTTTGTGTTTCCGTTTTTTGGGAAAGGGATTGTAGATGGAGATGGAAATCCTGTCTTTTTGTTGATTATGCTATTCGTTTGCTCCATAGTATTAGTCTTTTTGAAATGGTTGGACTATGATTTCACTAGCTTGAGAAGGGAGAGTCTAGATAAAGATTTTCAAAAATCTCTGACTACGATTAACTGGATAATGGGGGCTTACTTTCTAGTCATGGAAACTTTGTCTTTCTTTGAATATGAACAAGTTATCCAATCAAAGACTGTTCGCCATTTGATTCTAGTGTTTTACCTCATCTTTTTTATGGGAATTGTCAAGAAGCTAGATACCTATTTGAAGGAAAAACTTCAGGAAAAACTGAACCAAGAGCAGGCCTTGCGCTACAGAGATATGGAACGCTATAGTCGGCATATAGAGGAACTTTACAAGGAAGTACGGAGTTTTCGCCATGACTACACCAACCTCTTGACCAGTTTACGTCTGGGCATTGAAGAGGAGGATATGGAGCAGATAAAAGAGGTCTACGACTCGGTCTTAAAGGATTCTAGTGAAAAATTGCAGGACAATAAATATGACCTGGGCCGATTGGTGAATATTCGGGACCGTGCCCTCAAAAGTCTTCTAGCAGGGAAATTTCTAAAAGCTAGAGATAAGAACATAGTCTTTAATGTCGAAGTTCCAGAGGAGATTCAGGTCGAGGGGATGAGTCTACTTGATTTTCTAACCATTGTGTCTATCCTTTGTGACAATGCTATTGAAGCTAGTGTGGAAGCCTGTCAACCTCATGTTTCAATCGCCTTTTTAAAAAATGGAGCACAGGAGACCTTTATCATTGAAAATTCCATCAAAGAAGAGGGCATAGATATCTCTGAAATCTTCTCCTTTGGAGCCAGTTCTAAAGGGGAGGAGAGAGGAGTTGGTCTCTATACCGTTATGAAGATTGTGGAAAGTCATCCCAATACCAGTCTAAATACCACCTGCCAAAATCAAATCTTTCGTCAAGTTTTAACGGTTCACTCGATGTCAGTTGATGATTAGAAGACTTGTGTAAAGAAGTATTGCCTGTAGTCATCAATTAAAATGCTATAGTATATGAGGTATCCTATATGAATAAGAAATCCTTTTTTATCATCTGTTCTACGTTGATTATAGCATCGAATCTTCTCATGATTTCTGTGGTGAATAAGGGAGAAGAAACGGGGAGTAATCTGTTTGTGATTGCTATAGCCTGTGTTTTACTACCAGCCTTTTTATATGCGGTTGAGAACCGAATGGCTTCTTTAATTAGGACAGAGTCAGTAGCTTTACTCTTATTGACAGTATTGTCTTTAGTCCGTCTCGTCAACAGAATAGAGAGGACGCCTGAAATTCTCAACATTATTATTACCCTCCTCGTTTTGGCAGGTGGGACAGCCTGTATCCTTATTGCGATTATGAGAATATATGAGAACAGACGGAAGTAAGGGTGAATAGTTAGATCTTTACGTTGTTAAATTCCCCTAGGGCAAGTATGTTTTTCATGCTTGCTTTTTAAATTTTTTACAATTCAAGATGTTTTGATGACCATTTGTGATTTGGATGGAAAATTTTAAAAAATAGTAGTATACTAACCTTATTAAGGTTGTAATAGGACGAAAGTAAAAAGAGGTATTCCTCGTGAATGCAAAAACAATGCTACAATTGACTATTATGCTTGCTTAAAGGTTTGAGCTTGTATGTAGAGGAGCTGTACTTGGAGGTAATTATGGATTTCAAAAGTTTTCTTATTGCTTTTGTTGTTAGTATGTTTGTTTCTTTTATTACTTCTTTAATTAGGAAAAAATTTTTAAAATCTCCAAAGAAGAATAAAGATAGATCTAATTAGATAAAAAGATTTTTTATCGCTAGTTTAATCTACAGTGGAGTTTCTTTAATATTGTTTCGCCTGTCAAAATGATATGTGATAGCAGGATAAAAAATCTACAAATTAAGTTGGTATCAATATGGTGTAAAGGGCAAGTATGTTTTTCATGCTTGCTTTTTTAAATTTTTTACAATTCAAGATGTTTTGATGACCATTTGTGATTTGAGTGATCCAAGGTCAAAATGAGTGCTATACTAGCAGTGTAAAGGTTGTAGCTTAACTAAGATAAAGCATACATTTAGGAGGAAATCTTATGAAGAAAAAAATACTGATCATTTTCGTTCTGTATCTGATTATGTCTATCCTTCTTTATCCGCTTAGGGAGAGTATTTGGTATCATCTATTTTATACAATAGCCTATATGATTGCGGTTATAATCTATCTTGCTTTAACTAAAAAGAAAGGAGCAAAGAAATGAAAACTTTTCTTGCTAAAAAACGGAACATCTTTCTTGCGAGATTGTTCCTAGGTCAGTTGCCCTTACTTGTCTCTACTTATCTATTTCTATCTCGTCAGTTTTTAAATTTTTCCTTGGTTTTCCAATTTCTTTTAGTGGTTATTAACTTGGCTTCTATTTTGGTCACTGTTTATCTCACTAGAGAAATGAGGATAAGAAAGTTTGAAGATGATGATTTGGTTAGTCCTAGAACCAATCAACTCATGTTCATCGGCTTGACAGGTTTTATGTCTATTATTTGTTTGTATAGAGGTGTCACAGCAGGAGAATCTTACCAACAACTAATTGCCTATATTGGCGCTATTCTCTGCTTGATTATTATGCTTCTACTCATTTGGGGCTTGAAGTATTATAAAAAGTAGGGAAGAACTTGCGGCTAGTCTATAGTCTGATAAGAGGAGGTCATCATGTATAAACACTTATTTTTCCTAGATTCCAAAACTTTAGACCGGTTGACGCCCTATATTCTGGTCTTGGCTTCTGACACCATTGCCTTTAATGTTTTTGTGCTAACCTTTGTATCTGCGGTGGTCTTTAATTCCCTAAATTCCATGCTAGCTTTAATGGCTATATTCTTAGGGGCTGGCTATGTGGTCGGATTTTGGTTACTCAAATGGTTTGTTTTGGAAAGACTAGATCTAAAGAATGACGTGTAGGAAGTCTGTTTGGTGAGGAGGATAGCTTTATGGCCATTTTCAATAAGTGTCATGCCTTGTTTTTGGGATTTTTAGTCTTTGCAATCATTGGTACAGCGGGATATTCCGTCAATCAAGGGGATTATTTTCAACACCAGTACACATTCATTATGATAAAGAGTCTCTTGCTTTTCCTTAGTTTTGGCTATGCGAGATGGTTTGACATGATTTCTTTTGGGATGTTAAGCAAGAAACAACTCTTGCTCTTCATTGGAATCTTTCTTCTCACTGTGCTGGTAAATATAGGTTATCATGCCTTTTTCTCAGTTGCTTCTGGTGCTTCGGCTCAACACCTTGAGGAAACGAGTAAAGGACTTTCGCTTTCCTTTATTGTAAGTGCCATAGTTTTGGCCCCTATCCATGAGGAACTCCTGTTTAGAGGACTTCTTCAGGGTGCTGTTTTTGACAATTCTTGGTTAGGGCTTGTACTGACTTCCTCTCTCTTTTCTTTTATGCATGAACCTTATTATATCCCTTCGTTTTTCTATTATCTACTGGGGGGCTTGTTGCTGGGCTTTGCTTATAAAAAGAGCCAGAATTTGTGGGTTTCTACTCTAGTCCATATGTTTTACAACAGTTTACCACTCCTATATTATTTATAAAAATTATGAAAAGGTAAGTAGGAGATTGTGCTTACCTTTTTCTTTCTATAATGATACCCAAGCCAATCTAGAGGCTTTTCTTTGAGAATCGGGTGTGGAGCGGTTGACGAATAGGCCAAAAACTAGTAGAATAGTAAGGAAACTTTATACGGAGGAAAGAAATGGATTTGGGTGATAATGAGCTAACACTGACTCCCATACCTGGGAAAAGTGGCAAGGCTTATATGGGTAGCTATCCTGATGGGAAGCGTATCTTTGTAAAAATGAACACCTCTCCAATCCTACCTGGTCTAGCTAGAGAACAAATTGCTCCACAATTATTATGGAGTCGCCGTTTGGCAGATGGGCGTGATATGTGTGCTCAAGAATGGTTGACAGGCAAGATATTGACCCCCTATGATATGAATCGTAAACAAATCGTCAATATTTTAACCCGTCTTCATCGCTCACGTCCGTTGATGACACAGTTGAGTCGTTTGGGATATGCCATGGAAACACCTGTAGATTTACTGCAGTCTTGGCAAGAAACGGCTCCAGATGCTTTGCGTAAAAATCATTTTATCAGTGAAGTGATGGCTGATTTACGTCAGACTATTCCAGGATTTAGAGAGGACTATGCGACCATTGTCCATGGAGATGTACGACATAGTAATTGGATTGAGACAGATAGTGGCTTGATTTATTTGGTGGATTGGGATTCGGTTCGCTTGACCGACCGCATGTTTGATGTGGCCCATATGCTCTGCCATTATATTCCAGAACATCAGTGGAAGGAATGGTTGACCTACTACGGTTACAAGTACAATCAAACGGTATTAAATAAATTGTATTGGTACGGTCAATTGTCTTATTTGAGCCAGATTTCCAAGTATTATATGAACCAAGATTTAGAAAATGTCAATCGGGAGATTCATGGCTTGCGCCACTTCCGAGACAAGTATGGAAAGAGAAGATGAGAGTTAGAAATCGTAAAGGGGCGACAGAATTACTAGAGGCAAATCCTCAGTATGTGGTCCTCAATCCCTTGGAAGCCAAGGGAAAATGGCGGGACTTGTTTGGCAATGATAATCCCATTCATGTGGAAGTTGGAAGTGGAAAGGGTGCCTTTGTTTCGGGTATGGCCAAGCAAAACCCTGACATCAACTATATCGGGATTGATATTCAAAAGTCTGTTTTGAGCTACGCTTTGGACAAGGTGCTTGAAGTTGGAGTGCCTAATATCAAGCTCTTGTGGGTAGATGGTTCTGACTTGACTGACTACTTTGAAGACGGTGAGATTGATCGTTTGTATCTGAACTTTTCAGATCCTTGGCCTAAAAAACGCCATGAAAAGCGTCGTTTGACCTACAAGACCTTCTTGGATACCTTCAAACGTATCTTACCTGAAAATGGAGAAATTCATTTCAAGACGGATAACCGTGGCTTGTTTGAGTACAGCCTAGTGAGCTTTTCTCAGTATGGCATGAAGCTCAATGGTGTCTGGCTTGATTTACATGCCAGTGATTTTGAAGGCAATGTCATGACAGAATACGAGCAAAAATTCTCCAACAAGGGGCAAGTTATCTACCGAGTTGAGGCAGAATTTTAAGAAATAGCCTGAAATCAGGCTGTATAAGTGCTTTTGCTTTACATAAGTTGGCAAATGTGCTATACTAAGAGTAAGAATATGAAAAGAGAGGCGGGGAAATATCTTCGCCTCTTGCTTATGAGGAGGTGGACGCAATCGCAACAATCGTAGAATTAGTCAGAGAAGTTGTAGAACCTGTCATCCAAGCACCTTTCGAACTCGTGGATATCGAGTATGGAAAGATTGGCAGTGACATGATTCTCAGTATTTTTGTAGATAAACCTGAAGGAATTACCTTGAACGACACGGCAGACTTGACAGAAATTATCAGTCCTGTCCTAGACACCATCAAGCCAGATCCCTTCCCAGAACAATATTTCCTAGAAATCACCAGTCCAGGCTTGGAACGTCCTTTGAAAACCAAGGATGCTGTCGCTGGAGCGGTTGGGAAATACATCCATGTCGGGCTCTACCAAGCCATCGATAAGCAAAAGGTCTTTGAAGGAACCTTGTTGGCCTTCGAAGAGGACGAGTTGACCATGGAATATATGGACAAGACACGTAAGAAAACTGTCCAAATTCCATACAGTTTAGTATCAAAAGCACGTTTAGCAGTAAAACTATAGAAAAGAAAGGATAGCTTTTGAGGATTCAAAAGTGAAGAAAACATGAGTAAAGAAATGCTAGAGGCCTTCCGCATTTTGGAAGAAGACAAGGGAATCAAAAAAGAAGATATCATCGACGCAGTAGTAGAGTCGCTTCGTTCCGCTTATCGCAGACGCTATGGTCAATCAGACAGCGTAGCTATTGACTTCAACGAAAAAACAGGTGACTTTACAGTCTATACTGTCCGTGAAGTGGTTGATGAAGTATTTGATAGCCGTTTGGAAATCAGTTTGAAAGATGCTCTTGCCATTAATTCAGCCTATGAACTTGGTGACAAAATCAAGTTTGAAGAAGCACCTGCTGAGTTTGGTCGTGTAGCAGCTCAATCTGCCAAACAAACCATCATGGAAAAAATGCGCAAGCAAACACGTGCCATCACTTACAATACTTATAAAGAACATGAACAAGAAATCATGTCTGGTACAGTAGAACGCTTTGACAACCGCTTTATCTATGTCAACCTTGGCAGCATCGAAGCCCAATTGTCAAAACAAGACCAAATCCCTGGAGAAGTCTTTGCTTCCCACGACCGTATCGAAGTCTATGTCTACAAGGTTGAAGACAACCCTCGTGGTGTCAACGTCTTTGTTAGCCGTAGCCATCCAGAAATGATCAAACGCTTGATGGAGCAAGAAATTCCAGAAGTTTATGATGGAACTGTTGAAATCATGAGTGTGGCTCGTGAAGCAGGTGACCGTACGAAAGTTGCCGTTCGCAGTCATAATCCAAACGTGGACGCTATCGGTACAATCGTTGGACGCGGTGGTGCTAACATCAAGAAGATTACTAGCAAATTCCACCCAGCTCGCTATGATGCCAAGAGTGACCGTATGGTGCCAATCGAAGAAAACATCGACGTTATCGAGTGGGTAGCAGATCCAGCTGAATTTATCTACAATGCCATCGCTCCTGCTGAAGTTGACCAAGTTATCTTTGATGAAAACGACAGCAAACGTGCCTTGGTGGTTGTTCCTGATAACAAGCTTTCTCTTGCTATCGGTCGTCGTGGGCAAAACGTTCGCTTGGCAGCTCACTTGACTGGTTACCGTATCGATATCAAGTCTGCTAGCGAATTTGAAGCCATGGAAGAAGCTGGTTCGGTAGATTTGGAAGCAGAAAACGATACTGTAGAAGAATAAAAGCTGCTAGAGGAGGGAAAGATGAAAACGAGAAAAATCCCTTTGCGCAAGTCTGTTGTATCCAACGAAGTGATTGATAAGCGTGATTTGCTCCGCATTGTCAAGAACAAGGAAGGACAAGTCTTTATCGATCCTACAGGCAAGGCCAATGGCCGCGGCGCTTATATCAAGCTAGACAATAAAGAAGCCCTAGAGGCGAAAAAGAAGAAGGTCTTTAACCGTAGCTTTGACATGGAAGTGGAAGAAAGCTTTTATGATGAGTTGATCGCTTATGTGGATCACAAAGTGAAAAGAAGAGAGTTAGGACTTGAATAAGCAAAAGATAAGCAATCTCTTGGGACTTGCTCAGCGAGCAGGGCGGATCATATCGGGTGAAGAATTGGTGGTCAAGGCCATTCAAGATGGCAAGGCCAAGTTGGTCTTTCTAGCCCATGATGCTGGACCCAATCTGACCAAGAAGATTCAAGATAAAAGTCATTATTATCAAGTAGAAATTGTAACCGTGTTTTCAACACTGGAATTAAGCATAGCAGTCGGGAAATCGAGAAAGGTTTTGGCTGTAACAGATGCTGGATTTACAAAGAAAATGAGGTCTCTTATGGAATAGAAGAGGAGGACATGATTTGTCTAAGAAAAGATTGTACGAAATCGCAAAAGAACTTGGAAAAGAAAGTAAAGAAGTTGTAGCGCGTGCAAAAGAGTTGGGCTTGGATGTGAAAAGCCACTCATCAAGTGTGGAAGAAGCTGTCGCTGTAAAAATCGCTGCCAGCTTTAAACCTGTTGCTCCGAAAGTAGAAGCAAAACCTGCAGCACCAAAAGCAAGTGCAGAAAAGAAAGTCGAGAAATCTGAACCAGCTAAACCAGCTGTAGCTAAGGAAGAGGCAAAACCGGTTGAGCCAGTTACTCCGAAGGCAGAAAAAGTAGCAGCTAAACCGCAAAGTCGTAATTTCAAGGCTGAGCGTGAAGCCCGTGCCAAAGAGCAGGCAGAACGACGCAAGCAAAACAAGGGCAATAACCGTGACCAGCAACAAAACGGAAACCGTCAGAAAAACGACGGTCGCAATGGTGGAAAACAAGGTCAAGGCAACCGCGACAATCGCCGTTTTAACGACCAAGCTAAGAAACAGCAAGGTCAGCAAAATCGTGGAAATGAGCGCCGTCAACAAGAGGACAAACGTCCAAATCAAGCGACTCCACGCATTGACTTTAAAGCCCGTGCAGCAGCCCTGAAAGCAGAGCAAAACGCAGAGTACGCTCGTTCAAGCGAGGAACGTTTCAAGCAGACTCAGGCTGCCAAAGAAGCCTTGGCTCAAGCTAACAAACGCAAGGAGCCAGAGGAAATCTTTGAAGAAGCTGCTAAGTTAGCTGAACAAGCGCAACAAGTTCAAGCAGTGGTTGAAACAGCTCCTGTGAAAAAAGAAGTTGCAGTGGATACACGTCGTAAGAAGCAAGCCCGACCAGACAAAGAGCGCGATGATTACGATCGCGAAGAAGATGGTCCTAGAAAACAACAAAAGAATCGAAGTAGTCAAAATCAAGTGAGAAATCAAAGAAATAGTAACTGGAATAACAACAAAAAGAACAAAAAAGGCAATAACAAGAACAACCGTAATCAGACTCCAAAACCTGTTACGGAACGTAAATTCCATGAATTGCCAACAGAATTTGAATATACAGATGGTATGACCGTTGCGGAAATCGCAAAACGTATCAAACGTGAACCAGCTGAAATCGTTAAGAAACTCTTTATGATGGGTGTCATGGCCACACAAAACCAATCCTTGGATGGGGAAACAATTGAACTCCTCATGGTGGATTATGGTATCGAAGCCAAACAAAAGGTTGAAGTGGATAATGCCGACATCGAACGTTTCTTTGTCGAAGATGGTTATCTCAATGAAGATGAATTGGTTGAGCGTCCACCAGTTGTAACTATCATGGGACACGTTGACCACGGTAAAACAACCCTCCTAGATACTCTTCGTAACTCTCGTGTTGCGACAGGTGAAGCAGGTGGTATCACTCAGCATATCGGTGCCTACCAAATCGTGGAAAATGGCAAGAAGATTACCTTCCTTGATACACCAGGACACGCGGCCTTTACATCTATGCGTGCGCGTGGTGCATCTGTTACCGATATTACCATCTTGGTTGTAGCGGCAGATGACGGGGTTATGCCTCAGACTATCGAAGCCATCAACCACTCAAAAGCGGCCAACGTTCCAATCATCGTAGCCATCAACAAAATTGATAAACCAGGTGCCAACCCAGAACGTGTTATCGGTGAATTGGCAGAGCATGGAGTTATGTCAACAGCTTGGGGCGGAGATTCTGAATTTGTTGAAATCTCGGCTAAATTCAACCAAAACATCGAAGAATTGTTGGAAACAGTCCTTCTTGTGGCTGAAATCCAAGAACTCAAGGCAGACCCAACAGTTCGTGCGATTGGTACAGTTATCGAAGCGCGCTTGGATAAAGGAAAAGGTGCGGTTGCAACCCTTCTTGTGCAACAAGGTACCTTGAATGTTCAAGACCCAATCGTTGTCGGAAATACTTTCGGTCGTGTCCGTGCTATGACCAATGACCTTGGTCGTCGTGTTAAGGTAGCAGGTCCATCAACACCAGTTTCAATCACAGGTTTGAACGAAGCACCGATGGCGGGTGACCACTTTGCTGTTTATGAGGATGAAAAATCTGCGCGTGCGGCTGGTGAAGAACGTGCCAAACGAGCTCTTATGAAACAACGTCAAGCTACCCAACGTGTCAGCCTTGAAAACCTCTTTGATACCCTTAAAGCTGGTGAACTCAAATCAGTTAACGTTATCATCAAGGCCGATGTACAAGGTTCTGTTGAAGCCCTTTCTGCCTCACTTCAAAAGATTGATGTGGAAGGTGTCAAAGTTACCATCGTTCACTCTGCGGTCGGTGCTATCAACGAATCAGACGTAACCCTTGCCGAAGCTTCAAATGCCTTTATCGTTGGTTTCAACGTACGCCCTACACCACAAGCTCGTCAACAAGCAGAAGCTGACGATGTGGAAATCCGTCTCCACAGCATTATCTACAAGGTTATCGAAGAGATGGAAGAAGCCATGAAAGGGATGCTTGATCCAGAATTTGAAGAAAAAGTTATCGGTGAAGCAGTTATCCGTGAAACCTTCAAGGTGTCTAAAGTGGGAACTATCGGTGGATTCATGGTTATCAACGGTAAGGTTACCCGTGACTCTAAAGTCCGTGTTATCCGTGACGGTGTCGTTATCTATGACGGTGAACTCGCAAGCTTGAAACACTACAAAGACGACGTTAAAGAAGTTACAAACGGTCGTGAAGGTGGATTGATGATCGATGGCTACAATGATATCAAGATGGATGATGTGATTGAGGCGTATGTCATGGAAGAAATCAAGAGATAAGATTTTTTGCTCCTTTCTTAGGTGGTGAGGGACGCAAGCAAACCGATGGTTTCATTGCTTATTTTTGAGCCTAGGGTCTCAAAAATCCCCTGTGATGGGACTGATAAATCAGTTCCATCACTTTCACCACGGCGAAAGAAGCAGATGATTTCAAATTGAACTTCGTTTCAATTTGAAATGAAAATCAAGAAGTTTAAAAATAGCTAGGTCTGCTGGCCTAGCTTTTGGTTCAAAGTAGAGAAAGGAATATCATGGCAAATCATTTCCGTACGGATCGTGTGGGCATGGAAATCAAGCGTGAAGTCAATGAGATTTTGCAAAAGAAAGTCCGTGATCCGCGTGTCCAAGGTGTGACCATCACAGATGTTCAGATGCTGGGTGACTTGTCTGTTGCCAAGGTTTACTACACCATTTTGAGTAACCTTGCTTCAGATAATCAAAAAGCTCAAATCGGGCTTGAAAAAGCAACTGGTACTATCAAACGTGAACTTGGTCGCAATTTGAAATTGTACAAAATCCCAGATTTGACCTTCGTCAAAGACGAGTCCATCGAGTATGGAAACAAGATTGACGAGATGCTACGCAATCTGGATAAGAACTAATACTCTTCGAAAATCAAATTCAAACCATGTCAGCGTCGCCTTGCCGTACTCAAGTACTACCTGCGGCTAGCTTCCTAGTTTGCTCTTTGATTTTCATTGAGTATAAGAAAGAGGGGGTGACCCTCTTTTTTGGTGGGGAAAGGGCTACAAAACATACTGGCGGAATCTTTCCAGAGTTAAACATTATTAAAAAGATTTATAAAATTTAGCTTGTATGATATTATAGGAATTAGAAAGAGTAAATTTCACAGAAATGGCCAGTAAGACTGGTATCGTTAATATTTTGAAAGTGTAGTTAAACGAGGGAAGATAATATGGGACTTATAAAAACTCTAGCTAAAACTTACGGGAATTACTTTTTGACCGTGCAAGGTGTAAAAGTAATGAAAACGATAAAGAAAGATGACAATGTCGTTGTCGGTCTGGGGAAACTCTTTATTGTAGACAAGTTAATGGATACGGCTCGGTGGCTCATTAAGCCAGAGGAGAAAGAAGGAAATTTTTCTGGGGACTTCTTGCCATTCTTTTTATCAAACCAATTTTTGGGATTGTGAAATTCTTTTGGATGATCATCTCTTTTGCAGTCCAATTGCTGTTTTACAAGATAGTGTTTAAGATATTGGATTGGCTCTTTAAACTTATTTAGATAGTAATTCAAGTCGCAGATAACTAGCAGGAACTCCACTGCTAGTTTTTTAATCTCTTTCCTTGTGGTATAATAAAAGCAGTAAAATCATTTTAGAACATTCAATGGAGGTCGTCATGGATAATATCATCGATGTGTCAATTCCCGTTGCAGAAGTGGTGGACAAGCATCCAGAAGTCTTGGAAATCCTAGTGGAGCTTGGTTTTAAACCCCTTGCTAATCCCTTAATGCGTAATACAGTTGGTCGTAAAGTATCACTCAAACAGGGTTCTAAGCTTGAAGGAACTCCTATGGACAAGATTGTCCGCACGCTGGAAGCAAACGGCTACGAAGTGATTGGATTAGACTAATGGCAGATGAACGGATTCATGTCCTGCGGGATATTTTGTTAGAATTGCACAATGGTGCCTCTCCTGAGTCGGTTCAGGAGCGCTTTGATGCGACCTTTACAGGTGTTTCAGCCATCGAGATTTCCCTTATGGAGCACGAGCTGATGAACTCAGACTCAGGTGTTACCTTTGAAGATGTCATGGAACTCTGTGATGTTCATGCCAATCTTTTTAAAAATGCTGTTAAGGATGTCGAAGTTGCAGATACCGAGCATCCAGGTCACCCAGTTCGGGTCTTTAAGGAAGAAAATCTGGCCCTCCGTGCAGCTTTGATTCGCATTCGTAGATTGTTAGATACCTATGAGTCTATGGAAGATGAAGAAATGCTGGTGGAGATGCGTAAGGGTTTGGTGCGTCAGATGGGACTTGTGGGGCAATTTGACATCCATTACCAACGTAAAGAAGAACTCTTCTTTCCTATCATGGAGCGCTATGGACACGATTCACCTCCTAAGGTCATGTGGGGAGTGGATGACCAGATTAGGGAACTCTTTCAAACAGCTTTAGCGACAGCCAAGTCACTACCAGAAGTGTCGATTTCCACTGTAAAAGATACTTTTGAATCTTTTGCGACAGAGTTTGAAAGTATGATTTTCAAGGAAGAGTCCATCCTTCTCATGATTCTCCTTGAGTCCTTTACTCAGGATGACTGGCTTCAGATTGCGGAGGAGAGCGACGCATACGGCTATGCCATCATCCGCCCGTCTGAGAAATGGGTTCCAGAACGACAGAGCTTCGTTGAGGAAAAGAGTGCAGAGGAGCCCGTGCAACTAGACACAGCTGAAGGCCAAGTGCAACAAGTTATTGATACGCCAGAAGGGCAGTTTACCATTACCTTTACCCCTAAGGAAAAGGAAGCAGTGCTGGACCGCCATAGTCAACAGGCTTTTGGTAATGGCTATCTCTCAGTCGAGCAGGCCAATCTCATCCTCAATCATCTCCCTATGGAGATTACCTTTGTCAATAAAGATGATATTTTCCAGTATTACAATGACAATACGCCAGCTGATGAGATGATTTTCAAACGAACACCGTCCCAAGTTGGGCGCAATGTTGAACTTTGCCATCCACCTAAGTACTTGGACAAGGTCAAGACTATTATGAAGGGGCTTCGTGAGGGGACCAAGGATAAGTATGAAATGTGGTTCAAGTCTGAGTCGCGAGGTAAGTTTGTCCACATCACCTACGCTGCAGTGCACGATGAAGATGGGGAATTCCAAGGTGTGTTGGAGTACGTTCAGGATATTCAACCCTACCGTGAGATTGACACGGACTATTTCCGTGGATTAGAATAAGGAGAAAAAATGAGTTACGAACAAGAATTTATGAAGGAATTTGAAGCTTGGGTCAATACCCAAATCATGATCAACGACATGGCGCACAAGGAAAGCCAAAAAGTCTACGAAGAAGACCAAGACGAGCGTGCCAAAGATGCCATGATTCGCTACGAAAGTCGCTTGGATGCTTATCAGTTCTTGCTTGGTAAGTTTGAAAACTTCAAGGCAGGCAAGGGATTCCATGATTTGCCAGAAGGCTTGTTTGGTGAGAGAAATTATTAAACGAGATAGATTCTTGATTTTTTACTAAAATCTTGATAGAATATTTATATTAAATCCTTGTCAGAGCAGGGATTTTTTATTGAAAGGATTTTATCATGTCAAAGAAACTCAATCGTAAAAAACAATTACGAAATAGCCTCCGTCGTGCAGGTGCCTTTTCAAGTACTGTGACTAAGGTTGTAGAAGAGACAAAGAAAGTCGTGAAACGTGCAGAGCAGTCAGCAAGCCAAGCTGGTAAGGCTGTTTCTAAAAAAGTTGAACAAGCAGTAGAAGCTACCAAAGAGCAAGCTCAAAAAGTAGCCAATTCTGTAGAAGATTTTGCAGCAAACTTGGGTGGACTTCCACTTGATCGTGCTAAGACTTTCTATGATGAAGGAATCAAGTCTGCTTCAGATTTCAAAAACTGGACTGAAAAAGAACTCCTTGCCTTGAAAGGAATCGGCCCAGCTACCATCAAGAAATTGAAAGAAAATGGCATCAAGTTCAAGTAATCTTTCTTGTGCCTTGCATTTCCGAAAAAATCTTGCTACAATAGAGCCATTAGAGGTGTTTTGAATCCCACATTTTACAGAAAGTGGCGGAGCTGAGAAGTCCACAAATGTGTCAAAACTGGTTGCTGATGGATGAAAAATGAAATATTACTGTCTTTTTATTTTAAAGATAAGAGTTGCGGGCGTTGCCCGAAATTGGGTGGTACCGCGGATAAACACATTCGTCCCTGTCATGTAGATGGCAGGGATTTTCTTTTGCGTCTTAGGCAAAGGAGGTTGTTATGAAGCAATCTTTTAAAACAAGTAAACTCTATTATGGTTTTCCTATCTTCATTTTGGGGTATCAGAATCAGAATTTTGGACACAATATTACGACATGTAGCTCCTCTTATAGCTTGGGAGATTGGCTAGTCATTGGTGTCGGAGCTGAGGAAAATGTGGCTGAGCAAATCAAGCATTACCAGAAGTTTACTGTGAATATTCCTGATGAAAATCTCATGCTCGAGATGGAGCAGGCTGGTTTTATCAGTCATCGAGAGAAATTAAAACACCTGGGACTAGACTACGAGATTTCTGAACAGACTCAGTCTCCGATTTTAGAGGCCTGTCCAGTCGTATTGGACTGTCAGGTAGATCGGATTATCGAGGAAGATGGAATTTGTCATATCTTTGCCAAGATTATCGAACGACTTGCTGCTCCAGAACTGTTGGATGATAAGGGACATTTTAAAAATGACCATTTTTCGCCGACTTACTTTATGGGGGACGGTCACCAGCGCGTTTATCGTTATCTAGATGACCGAGTCAATCCCATGGGAAGCTTTATCAAGAAAGCGAGGAAGAAGGATGTCAAAAGCAACATTACCTGAACGAATCGAAACGGAGCGACTTATCCTACGAGTCCGTACAGTGGCTGATGCCGAGGATATCCATGCCTACGCTAGTCTCCCAGAGGTCGCCTACCCAGCAAGTTTTCCGCCTGTCAAGACCTTGGAAGATGAGATTTATTATCTGGAGCATATCCTTCCCGAACGCAATCAAAAGGATAATCTTCCAGCTGGCTATGGGATCGTCGTCAAAGGAACCAATAAAGTCATTGGTTCTGTTGACTTCAATCACCGCCATGCGGACGATGTGCTAGAGCTTGGCTATACCTTGCACCCAGACTATTGGGGTCGTGGTTATGTACCAGAAGCAGGGCGTGCTTTGCTTGATTTAGCCTTTAAAGAACTGGGTCTTCACAAGATTGAGCTGAGTTGTTTTGGTCACAATCTCCAAAGTCAACGAGTCGCAGAAAAACTTGGATTTACCCTCGAAGCTCGCATAAGAGACCGAAAAGATATTCAAGGAAACCGCTGTGACAGTCTGATATATGGCTTGTTGAGGAGTGAGTGGGAGGTGATTTGATGCATCTTTTCATCATTGGTGCTCCAGCATCAGGAAAAATGACCATTGGTCAAGAATTATCTCGACTGACGGATGCTACCCTATTTTATAACCATCAAGCCATCGATTTTGCACTAGAAATCTATCAGGACTATACAGAGGAAATGTGGGAATTTGTTCGTGGAATCACCTTTTCATTCCTTGGAGCAAGTGCAAGAAATCAGAGATCAGTAATTTTAACTGACGTAATTGATTTTTCAAATCAGTACCAACTGATGTATTTAAAGCAAATTCAGAATTTGTTAGATGATTATCATCAAGATATTCTGTTTGTTGAGTTGGAAACAAGTCTTGAAGAGCGCATACGTCGAAATCGAACGGAGAATCGATTAAAGCACAAACCCTTAAAACGACATATTGAGGTATCTGAAAGAGAAATTTTAGAGACTGCTGAAACACTTCAATTAAATTCTCAACATCAACCGAATGAGTTGCACCACTACCTTAAAATAAATAATACGAATTTGTCTGCAGAAGAAGCTGCTAAGCAAATTCAAAATAAAATGAATACAATAGAGAAAGGACAAACACATGTCTAAAGAACTTTCACCTAAATACAATCCAGCCGAGGTTGAGGCTGGTCGTTACCAAAAATGGCTTGACGCTGATGTTTTCAAGCCTTCAGGCGATCAAAAGGCTAAGCCTTATTCAATCGTGATTCCACCACCAAACGTAACTGGTAAACTTCACCTTGGTCACGCTTGGGATACGACTTTGCAGGATATTATCATCCGTCAAAAACGCATGCAAGGTTTCGACACGCTTTGGCTTCCAGGGATGGACCACGCTGGGATTGCGACTCAGGCTAAGGTTGAGGAGCGCTTGCGTGGTGAAGGCATTTCCCGCTATGACCTCGGTCGTGAGAAATTCCTCGAGAAAGTCTGGGAATGGAAAGACGAATATGCCACTACTATCAAGGAACAATGGGGCAAGATGGGGCTCTCTGTAGACTACTCTCGTGAGCGTTTCACTCTTGACGAAGGTTTGTCAAAAGCTGTTCGTAAGGTCTTTGTGGACCTTTACAAGAAAGGTTGGATCTACCGTGGTGAGTTTATCATCAACTGGGACCCAGCAGCTCGCACAGCCCTTTCTGATATCGAGGTTATCCATAAGGATGTCGAAGGTGCCTTCTACCACATGAACTACATGCTGGAAGATGGCTCACGCGCCCTTGAAGTTGCGACAACTCGTCCTGAGACCATGTTTGGGGACGTAGCTGTTGCGGTCAATCCAGAAGACCCACGCTACAAGGACTTGATTGGTAAAAACGTCGTCCTTCCAATCGCTAATAAACTCATCCCAATCGTTGGAGACGAACACGCTGATCCTGAGTTTGGGACTGGTGTCGTGAAAATCACCCCTGCCCATGATCCAAACGACTTCTTGGTGGGTCAACGTCACAACTTGCCACAAGTCAACGTCATGAACGATGACGGAACTATGAATGACTTGGCCTTTGAATTTGCAGGCATGGACCGTTTTGAAGCTCGTAAGGCAGTCGTTGCTAAGCTGGAAGAAATCGGTGTCCTTGTCAAAATCGAAAAACGTGTCCACAGCGTTGGTCACTCAGAGCGTACAGGTGTTGTGGTTGAACCACGCTTGTCTACTCAGTGGTTCGTCAAGATGGACCAATTGGCTAAGAATGCTATTGCCAACCAAGATACAGAGGACAAGGTAGAATTCTACCCACCTCGTTTCAACGATACCTTCCTCCAATGGATGGAAAATGTCCACGACTGGGTAATCTCTCGTCAGCTCTGGTGGGGTCACCAAATCCCTGCTTGGTACAATGCTGAGGGTGAAATATATGTCGGCGAAGAAGCTCCAGAAGGTGAAGGTTGGACTCAGGACGAAGATGTCTTGGATACGTGGTTCAGTTCGGCTCTTTGGCCATTCTCTACCATGGGCTGGCCGGATGTCGACTCAGAAGACTTCAAACGTTATTATCCAACATCAACTTTGGTGACTGGTTATGATATTATTCCGTTTTGGGTGTCTCGGATGATTTTCCAAGGTTTGGAATTTACTGGCAAATCGCCATTCAAAAATGCCTTGATTCATGGTCTCATTCGTGATGAGCAAGGACGCAAGATGTCTAAATCTCTCGGTAACGGGATTGATCCAATGGATGTTATTGATAAGTACGGAACAGATAGCCTTCGTTGGTTCCTTTCAAACGGTTCTGCACCAGGACAAGACGTGCGCTTCTCTTACGAGAAAATGGATGCTTCATGGAACTTCATTAACAAGATTTGGAACATCTCTCGCTACATCCTCATGAACAATGAAGGCTTGACCCTTGAGCAAGCAACTGCCAATGTGGAAAAAGTTGTCAACAAGGAAGCTGGAAATGTCACAGACCGCTGGATTCTCCACAACCTCAATGAAACGATCGGAAAAGCTACTGCCAACTTTGACAAGTTTGAGTTTGGTGTAGCTGGACACATCCTCTACAACTTCATCTGGGATGAATTTGCGGACTGGTATGTTGAATTGACCAAGGAAGTCCTTTATAGCGACAATGAAGAAGAGAAAGTCATCACACGTTCTGTTCTCCTTTACACTTTGGACAAGATCCTTCGTCTCCTTCACCCAATCATGCCATTCGTGACAGAGGAAATCTTTGGACAAATCTCAGAAGGCTCTATCGTTACAGCGGAATACCCAACTGTTAACCCAGCCTTTGAAGACCTCGTTGCTCACACTGGTGTGGAAAGCCTCAAAGACTTGATCCGTGCTGTTCGTAATGCGCGTGCAGAAGTAAACGTAGCTCCAAGCAAGCCAATCACCATCCTTGTTAAGACAAGCGATAGCGACTTGGAAGCCTTCTTTAACAGCAATGTCAACTACATCAAACGCTTCACAAATCCAGAACACTTGGAAATCGCATCAACCATCCCTGCACCTGAACTCGCTATGTCAAGCGTCATCACAGGAGCAGAAATCTACTTGCCACTGGCAGACCTCCTCAATGTCGAAGAAGAACTCGCTCGTCTCGACAAGGAACTGGCTAAATGGCAAAAAGAACTGGATATGGTCGGTAAGAAGCTCTCTAACGAACGCTTCGTAGCCAACGCCAAACCAGAAGTCGTCCAAAAAGAACGCGACAAACAAGCCGACTACCAAGCCAAATACGACGCGACCGTAGCACGTATTGATGAGATGAAGAAACTCGTGAAATAAACACAGAAACACGGTGATGAACCGTGTTTTTTTGGTATAATGAAACCAATATTTATTGATGGAGAAAGTGATGTCTAATACTCTTCGAAAATCAAATTCAAACCACGTCAGCGTCGCCTTACCGTACTCAAGTACAGCTTGCGTCTAGCTTCCTAGTTTACTTTTTGATTTTCATTGAGTATAAACACCCGCATTATGAATTGTTAAATTTAATTGGCTACGGTCTTGCCAAGTTTGACAAGCTTTTTATAAAAGAATTTCAATGTTCTAGCAAGTCGGAGTTTTATCGCTATGTGGTTTCTCTGGGAATTGCTGAAACAACTGGAGTTGTAAAGAATAGAATGGATTTATTTGATCCTTATTTTGACAATAATCGAAAAGGTTGGTGGCAGAAAGCTGAAGTTTACCGTTTTCGTAAAGATTTAATTGATATGATGTTTGGAAATGAAGATGTTCATAGTTATGCTGAAATCGTTAAAATGCTACTTGCTAGTGAAGGAAAGAAAACAGGCATAACCATCGTTGAAAAATCAATAATTAGAACTAAATTCAAACGTCTACAAGAAACTGGAATGGAAGCGGAAAATTATTTTATACTCAACTTTGATAAAGAAGAAAAATTCCAAGGTGGACAGTTAACCGATGTCCATCTTTATGGTGATGGATATGATTTTCAGGTAGATGTCCAAGAGCATTCTTACCTTGCCGAAGTAAAAGGTATCCGAAAATCTAAGGGTCGCATTCGTTTGACTTCCAACGAGTTTGAAAAAGCCAAAGAGTTCCAAACAGATTTTGTTTTATCTCTAGTCACCAACCTAGATGATATTCCAAAGTTAGTGTTAATCGATAATCCTTTAAAACATTTTGAGTTTAAAAAGAATATTATAAAAAATGAAATTATTGAATACAGAAGCTTAGAAGATTTGTATTAGTTTCCCTTAAGTGTTCCAGTTGAAAGAACGAGAAGTCTTGACAGGTCAACGGCTCAATGAACTGGAAATCAAAGGTATTGGCTTGACCAAGTTTAAAAATGGGGAAATCGGTATTGAATTTATCTGGATTGATACCGAAAACCCACCTCACGATGCTATCGGCTGGGTAGCAAAGAAATAAAAAGTTCGCTGTCTTTTTGTTTTGTGTTTTACAGTTTTTTCTTGACAAGTTTTTCTTTTTTATGGTACTCTTTATGCAACAAGTGTTGCGCAACTAATGTTGCGCGAAAGGAGTCTTATGCCACCAAAGGTTAAATTTAGTAAAGAGGCTATCATTTGGACAGCTTTACAATTGGTGAGAGAAGAGGGTATGACTAGTTTGACGGCTCGAGCATTAGCGGAGCAACTGGGAGCCACACCAAGAGTCATTTTTGGGCAATTTGCCAATATGGCCGAGTTACAAGCAGAGGTTATTAGTGCTGCGGAAATGGTCGTGGTGGAGTATATTCGTAAGGCCTTAGAAGATGAGAAGCCTTTTCGATCCGTCGGGGTTGCTTATATCCTTTTCGCCTCAAAAGAACCCCAACTCTTTCAATTGCTTTTCCAAAATCCCAGCAAAGATCCGATTCGTTGCTTTCAAGATTTTCTTCCCATGAAGGATCATAGTTACCAATTGGTTCTGGATTCGATCGTCGCAGACTATCCTTTGAATGTGGAGGAGGCTGGTCGCTTGTACCAGCATCTATTTATCTACTCGCACGGGATGGCCTCAATGGTTGCTTCTAGCATTTATCAATTCAGCATGGAAGAAGTGATTGGATTACTGACAGAGGTTTCTCAATCTCTCATCAAAGAAATGGTAGGAAAGAAATGATTCAACTAGAAAATGTGCACAAAAGTTACGGCCAAACCAAGGTTTTAAAAGGGATTGATTTGCAGATTCAAGACCAGGATGATGTGGTTATCCTCGGTCCTTCTGGATCAGGCAAGTCAACTCTCTTAAACGTTCTGTCAGGTTTAGAAAAGGTAGACGAGGGACATATCCTCATTCAAGGACAGGATTTAGCTCAACTCACAGATATTCAATTGACAGCCTTTAGACGTGAGAAGATTGCCTTTATTTTTCAGCAGTATTATTTATTGCCTAATCTAACAGTTAGACAGAATGTAAAGATGGGGGCAGATCTGGCAAACAATCATGATTTTTTGCAGATTATCGAGGATTTGGGACTTGGCGATAAGCTGGACAAGTATCCGAGTGAATTGTCAGGTGGGGAACAGCAGAGAGTCTCCATTGTTCGGGCCTTGGCCAAAAAGCCAGAGATTCTTTTCTTAGATGAGCCGACGGGAGCCCTGGATGAAGAAACGGGGCGCAAGATTCTCGACTATATCTGGGAGTTAAAGGAAAAGCTGGGCTTTACCCTAATTATGGTGACGCACAACCAAAATATTGCGAATATGGCAAGAACCATCATTCGTGTCAATAGTGGCAAGATTACCGAAGTTGTGACCAATGATCAGCCTCAGACTGCTTATGAGATTGGATGGTAAGCCATGTTTTCAGTAAAAGATATTCGAAAATTAGTTGTCGTCAGTATAATTGGGGCTTGTGCGGTCTTTGTGGCCAATCTCTTCTTGAATTTTTACTTGGACATCGAGCAGTTGGAGATTTCTAAAACTAATCCCATGATTCAGACCTACTATGACGCTCAGGTTTCGCTTTCCTGGATGGTGGCTATGGTCAGTGGAGTCGTCTTGTCCTTGACGTCGGCCCTTCTCATGTGTTTTTATATCAAACAATTTGTCGATGATCACAAGGAACAATTAGGTATTTTAAAGGCTTTGGGCTATAGCAATGGCCAGTTGGCTAAACGATTTTGGGCATTTGGGCTCAGTTTTGGTGTCGGAGCGCTTCTTGGCTATTTCGCTTCTTTTCTTATGATGGGGCATTTTTATGACTTCCGGAATGAAAAGGGGATCCTGCCAGAAATTACCATTCATTTTCATTGGCAGCTCTTGCTTGCTTTTGTGGTCCTTCCAACGGCATTTTTTATGCTTATCGCGGTTGGTTATGCTAGAAGACAACTACAAACGCCGGCTCTTCGCTTATTGAAAAAGTCCCCAACACCAATCAAGGTTAGAAGGAGAAAGAGGGCTCCTAAGAAAGAGAAAGACTTCCTAAAAGAGCTGTCTTCGTCACTAATTTGGGGGAGAAAATCTATCCTATTTTTTGTAGTCTTTGGCTCTATGTGTTTTGCGGCCATGGTTCAATTGTCCTTTGGTCTAAGGGAGTACACAGATGACATCATCCAAACCATGATGATCATGATTGGCTTGATCCTTTCTTTCTCTATTCTCTTTTTGTCATTGGGGATTGTCGTCTCAGAAAGTCGCGAAACCCTGGCTCTTATGAAGGCTTTTGGCTATACAGATCGTGAATGCCAAGGTCATATCTTATCTCCCTATCGTTTCTGGGCCTATCTAGGATTTGTTCTTGGGACAGCTTATCAGTACGCTATCATGGAAATCTTGATTGGTGTGATCAAAGATACGGTTCCTGAAAAGATTGAGCATCACTTTGATGGGAATGTTTGCATCTGGACTTTGATCGGTTTTGCTGTGGTTTATGAAAGCCTCTTTTATCTATCCAACAGAAAACTCCAAAAGCAAACCATCAAAGAAGTACTTTTAGCTGAATAAATAGAGAAGATTGGATTCTCCAGCCTTTTTCTTATGAAACTCATTAACAAGAGAAGGATTTTTCACTATTCTAGGTAAAATGAAATAAAGGAAAGAAAATGAAGTTACTGGCAGGACCTGAAATGATTTTTTACTTGATTTGACGCAACAAATAATCCTTTATCTCTGTAGGAATCCTCTTGCAGTTTGTGGTTGGTATTGGAGTTGCAGCCTTGAGTTATAAATAAATCAATATACCTGTGGTCATGTTACACAGGTCTTTCAATTAGCTGAAATATTTCACCTTTATTTTTTCTTAACCTTTGACTATTCTGCAAAATTATCGTAAAATAAAGAGTAAATGATAAAA
>CAURCY010000008.1:0-24731 GCA_963523355.1 uncultured Streptococcus sp. | reverse complement strand
TTTTCTTTGCTTAAGTGAATGACTTGGTCATAGTGTTTTAAGTCTTCTTCCGTGTAGTGGTGAATGACTTCAATGACTGTCTGAGGTAGGGAGAAGAGCAAGTCACTGATCTTTCTGCTATTTTCCGAGTCAAGATTGGCCTTAATCTCGTCTGCTAGGATGAGTTGGCTATTATGGTAGAGAGCGCGAGCGATTTCTAGGCGTTGTTTCTCGCCACCAGACAGACTATCATTGCTGAGCGTTCTATTTTTCAAATGATCTAATCCCGTTTTTTTGAGGATGTAAGTTAAACGTTCCTCCTTTTTATCCAGTCCCAGAAGGATATTGTCTTCCAGAGATAGCGTGTCAAAGTAATGGCTATCTTGGAGAATATAGGAACTAATACTTGTGATTTCTTGACGTGACAGGTTCTGACCAGCAAAGCTAATCTGTCCACTTGTCGGTGTCTCTTCTCCATGAATGATATTGAGCAGGGTTGTCTTACCAGAGCCACTTTCCCCGATAATGGCAATTTTTTCTCCTTGCTTGATGTGCATGGAAATCGGAGACAGGAGGATATTCCCATCTTTTTCTAGGGAGATGCTGTTAAGCTGGATAGGGAAAATGTTTTCTATGCTTCTAGGCGAGATGGAGTCAGACTGACCCAAAAGTTTTTGGTATTTGTTGAGAAGAGTTCGAGTCGCTTTTCGGGTGTTGGTAAAATAAGCCAACTCTTGGAATTGATAGCCGATATTATGGGAAACTAGATAGATGGCCACAAAACTCGCCGCGTCTAAATAATTATAGTAGGTCATAAAGCCACCGATGACGATTGGTGTGACAGAACAAAAGGCATCGATGCTATTGATAAAGAGACTGTTTAAAGTTCGTTGCTTTTCATAGTTAATTTCGGTATCTAGACTGGTTTGTAATTGCTTTTGATAACGAGCAAAAAAGTAGTCTTGCCCCTGATAATGGCGAATTTGTTGGCTACCACCAATAAAATTTGTCAAGCTTGCTAAGTAGCTCTGGTTAACAGTGGACCGCTTTTCAGAAAGTGAATCCAAACGCTTGGATCCGATAGCACTGCAGAGTACAGGAAAGGAGTAGAAGAGGATGAAAATCAAGCCCAAGTAAAAATTGGTCCATAGGGCATAGAGAATGGACACAGTTGTGAAGCCAAGAGAAGAAATGATGATGACCGTTGGCTCAATATAGCTTTCTTCTAGTTGCTTGACGTCGTTTTCTAGGTCAGACAAAATATCCTTTTCATCAATCTCATAACTGTTTAAAAATCGCTTGAAAATAGCACTCTTGATTCCATATTTGAAGTCAGTAATCAAACGGGCGTAGTAATAGCGTTTCCCAGCCAAACCTAGTAAGAGGATGAGATTACCAAGGATTCCTAGAATCAATACTTTCCAAAGAATGCCTAGCTCTTGATTGGTAAAACTAGCAACAATATTTTGAACAAGGGCTGGTGTGATAATCGCTTCCAGCCAAGTAATGGCAATAGAAAAGAAGTAAAGTACGAGGTGCTTCTTGGAAAAGAAATTTTTAAGCATAGCGGATAAACCTTTTGAAATTATTAACGAGTTTAGATATTTTGGATTGATCTTGTGAAAGATAAATAATTTCTTTAATACAATATTCCATTAATTCAGGCTTATGACATTCTATAAATTGTCCATCTTCGTTAATTACTGAAGAATAACCATCAATGATATTGGCAACGCATTCAAGACACATACCTTTACACCAACAATCTTTACATTGTTGGAAGTATTCTTTATTATTAAATAGCTCTGCTTTAGAGCTATTATGAGTTCCCCAAAATCTAAAACACAATTTTTTGCTACCATCAACATCAAAAGTTATGGTATTTGAAGGATCTATATCGTCGCAGAATGTATGATTAGTACTCTTATAAATCATAGAAATTAAAACATCATATAAGATGGGACTTATAAAAGCTTTTTCATTATTTTCAACAATATTATTTATAGAATCAGTAATGAATTTTTTCCTATCTACTAAGCTTTTTTCCATTTCTTTAACCACAAGCACCTTATTTTTACTAAATACGTCATTGATGTTAAAGTGTACATCCATATTTGTAAAATATTGGAAAATATCATCTCTACTTAGAGAATGTAATTGATGTAGTCTAGTGTATGTTGAAGCAATTTCAAAATTAGTGTAGTTTATAGTTTTTAAATAGTGGATAAATTTAGTAGTTTTACGATGGCTACCTTTACCTCTTAATTTATCATGTATAAATTCTGGACCATCTAGACTAATAGTTAGATATGGTTGGAAATTATCTATTATTTTTTTAACATTATTATTTAGTACTGTTCCGTTAGTCACGGTTTCTATTTTAAGTATAGTTGTAAATTTGGAAAATTCTTTAATAATGTATTCGAATAATTGAGTATTAAGAAAAGGTTCTCCACCAAATAGGATAAGTCTATTAATTTGTGTTATACCTCTAAATTTGACTTCGTTAATAATATTATCAGCAGTATCTAGAGTCATGATTTTATTATCCATGCCGTAATTTCCACCATCCGCATAACAGTAAGAACAGGATAAATTGCAACTGTTAGATATGTTAATAACAATTTTTTGTAAAACATTTTTGGGGATGTAGGGGGGCTTATAGGAGGTAGTTCCCTCTACTGAAGAAGTAGATAATGTGAATTTCTCACTATCGAAATAATAATCCCCAATGTTAGTATATATTTTTTTTAGCATAATATCACCATTATAAAATAAAGGAGACGAGTGAGAACTCGTCTCATAGAAAACTATCGTCCGCCACCACAAGAATGGCTTGGACCACAATGACCTGGTACGGAGTAAGTTTGATCTGTATCTAATAGATCTTCAAGGTCAATAATTTGCACTGTTCTCATATTTTCACCTCCTTAATTTGATGATTTAATGATACTCTTTTTGAAATAATAATTAAAAATTTTCCCATATAAGAAAATTATTTCAGTTCTTCTATTACCTTTGCTAAATGTTTTTCAAATTTTTTTGCTAAGCTATCGCTGTGGACTAACTTCATCGTTGCTATGCACTTTCTCATTTCTAAAACAGAACGTTTATTTTTGTCTTTTTTTAAAGTGTATAAGTTTTCGGCATAGTGAAAAACTAATTTTTCATATATCTCAGTTTCTGTGAAATAACAATGTTTTAGTTGCTTTTTAAAATATAAAGAATCTAAAAATTCCTCTCTTTCTATACACGTGATATATCCATTTAGTAACATGGTAGCAAGCAATCTACGATAATGTGGTAAATCTCTGTAGAATTCGGAACGTTGACACATTTCTCTTGATAAGCACATCATAGTAGGGTGAGATAATACATCTAGAGTATTCATAAACAAAAGTAATTCATAGCATCCCCAGTATTCCACAGAAAAAAGATAGTCAGATAGATATTTAATATCAGATTCATGGTAATAGATTTTTTCTGACAAATCTTGTAAGCGAATTTTAACTAGAATGGTATTCAGAGTATAGAATTTCTCTCTTTTTGTAGTCTTTTCAAGTTGAGAAATAAGCAGTTTTTCCATTCCTGAAATATCTCTTTTAGAGCTTAGAAGTCGAATTTGCTCTAATAATTCATTTATTTCATCCCTATGAAAGTCATTTGCAGCATACATAAATTCTTCGACAGGCATATTAATAGCATCTAATGCTTGCATAAATTTACCAATCGTCAGATCAGAATTTTCTCTTTCAAATCTAGAAATATGTGATGTGGATAGACCATGTTTTGCAACATCTTTTAATGTTAATCCACGTGATTCTCTAAATTGTTTAAAAATTTTTCCGTAATTTTTCATTTGTGTTACCTCAATTGCTTATATGGGAATTTTTTAGTATGTTTTCAAAATATTATATCATATATAAAAAAAGAAAGTGAGGTTGTTTATATGAATAAAAAGATGATTGTAACCCTGGTTCTATGTATTCTAGAGTCAATAATTGTTATTGGCGTTGGCTAAAACCAAAATTAGTTAGCAATAATCTAAAAAACACAGAAAATCAATTTTTTATTAATTTGATTTTCTGTGTTTTTCTTAAATAGATGTTATCCTTTTTGATTATGAAACTATTGCAAATTAACCTTGTTTTTCAAGATATAGTAGATTCCGAGGTAGTAGATAGCTATGAAAATGAGTTCCTCGATAATGGATGTACTTGCTCCCATATAGAAATTATCATTAAATCCTGCAAGTGAATTGACATAGAAGTTAGTACTGGTATTGAAGAAAACTCCAATAAATCCTATGACGATTTGGATACCAATGTAGGCTGCAACAGCAAGTGCGGTACGGTATTCATTGAACAGTTGTCCAATGGAAATGGCCAAGTAGATGCAGAGGATTCCAGAAATAGTATTTAGTAGGAAGGATAACCCCACAAGAGAGAGTTTAGGAAGGTATGTTTCTACAAGTGGAAACCAGTCATAATGTGACATCCAATCTGGAACCGTTATAGTCACAATAAGAAAAGCACTTAGAGCCAGTACAGCCGAGCTAAGTATAGACCAGATGAAGGCTCCGACTAATTTAGCTGTGATGATATAGTGCTCAGAAACTGGCAAGGTCAAAGTCAGATAGCCTTGGCGATCATAGACACTACCTTTGAAGCGTTTGATAATCAAGAAAATGGTTGAAATCCAAAGTGTAATTATCAAGCCGCCAAAGACGAGAGCAAGAAAGATAAATAGGAAAGGTTGGCTATCTTTGAAAGATATATAAGAATAGTAGTGTCCTTGCATTCCTAGGGGGACTGAAAGGACTAGCACGGCTGCGTAGAGGGCTAAATACCACTTGTTAACATTTTTAAATTCGTAGCGAACTAAATTCCAAAACATAATAATCTCCTTTGCTTAGGCCTTAAATTCCTGACGGAAGAGTTGGTCAATGGATTCACCTGACTCATAGCGAATATCATCTACATTTCCTTGACGGACGACTTTTCCGTCTTTGAGGAAGACAATTTCATCCAAGATTGGCTCGATATCAGAAATCAAGTGGGTAGAAATCAAAACGGTAGAAGTTGGGGAGTAGTTGTTGATAATGGTATTGAGGATATACTCACGGGCTGCTGGGTCCACTCCACCAATGGGTTCGTCTAGAACGTAGAGACGAGCATCACGACTCATAACCAAAATCAGTTGTACCTTTTCCTTGTTTCCTTTTGATAGTTTCTTGAGACGACTATTTTCATCAATGCCGAGGTCTGCAAGTAGATGATGGGCGCGTTCAAGATTGAAATCTTTATAGAAGGTCTTGAAGTAGGTTAGGGCTTCTTTGACCTTCATTTGCTCATTGAGATAGGTCGTATCCGGCAAATAAGCTACGATGGCCTTGGTTGCTGGGCTTGGGTCCATGTCGTTGATAAGGACGCGTCCTTGATCTGGTTGTAAGAGGCCATTGATTAGTTTAATCAGGGTTGTTTTTCCTGAGCCGTTTGGCCCAAGGAGACCAACAATTTTTCCAGCTGGGATGTCAAGAGAAACATTTTCAAGGGCTGGGGTTGCTCCATAAGATTTGGATACATTTTCAAATGCTAGTAATGACATAGGCTTAAACTCCTTTAATATAATCGCCGACTACGCCTGGTAGTTCTTCTTTTTCATAGCCAAAATGGGTCATGGAGGAAACGAAGTGTTCCAATTCTTCTTCTGATAATTGTTTGCGTGATTGGGCGATTAGCTCCTTATCCTCAGTCACAAATCGTCCAGTTGTGCGCTTGCTGTAGACAAATCCTTCTCGTTCAAGGTCTGACAAGGCTCTTTGGATGGTGTTTGGATTGACACCGGCCTCGCTAGCTAGCTCTCTCACGGTTGGAAGTTGTTGATTGGGTTCCAGTGTATGGGAAACAATCTGAAGCTTGATTTTCTCCATAATCTGTAAATAGATGGGTTTTTTGTTGTCAAATGTCCAGGACATCTTGGTCTCCTTTCTCCTATCCTTTTGTCTTAATTAAATAATACAATAAAACAAAAAACTTGTCAAGCAAAAAGAAGAATTGTTTTGGGAATCGCTTAAAAAATGGTATAATGAAAAGAAAACGATAAGGAGGGAAAGGATGCGTTGTCCAAAATGTGGGGCTACCAAGTCAAGTGTTATCGATAGTCGCCAAGCAGAAGAAGGGAACACCATTCGTAGAAGACGTGAGTGTGACGAATGCCAGCACCGTTTTACAACCTACGAACGGGTAGAAGAAAGAACCTTAGTGGTTGTTAAAAAAGATGGCACACGGGAACAATTCTCCAGAGATAAAATCTTTAATGGGATTATCCGCTCAGCCCAGAAACGTCCTGTGTCAAGTGATGAAATCAACATGGTAGTCAATCGTATCGAACAGAAACTCCGTGGTCGAAATGAAAATGAAATTCAAAGTGAGGACATTGGTTCACTCGTCATGGAGGAGTTGGCTGAGTTAGATGAGATTACCTATGTGCGTTTTGCCAGTGTCTATCGTAGTTTTAAGGATGTCAGTGAGCTAGAGAGTTTGCTCCAACAAATCACTCAGTCCTCTAAAAAGAAAAAGGAAAGATAAATGAAGCCAATTGACCGTTTTTCTTATCTAAAGAATAATCGGGTGTCGCAAGATACCTCATCTCTGGTACAGTGCTACCTCCCGATTATCGGTCAGGAGGCACTGAGCCTTTATCTTTATACGATTAGTTTTTGGGATAATGGCAGAAAGGAATACCTTTTTTCAAGCATTCTCAATCATCTCAATTTTGGGATGGACAGACTTTTAAAATCTTTGAAAATCCTATCTGCTTTTAATCTCTTGACCCTCTATCAAAAGGGTGATACCTATCAGATAGTTATCCATGCTCCTCTATCTAGTCAAGACTTCTTGGAGCATCCTGTTTATCGCAGACTTTTGGAGAAAAAGATTGGCGATGCAGCTGTGGAGGATTTGAAAGTTGATAGTGCTGAGGGAGAAGAAATACCTGTCTCACTCAATCAAGTCTTTCCAGACTTGGCAGAACTGGGAAGTCAAGAAAACCTTGGTCTCAAGAAGAAAGTGGCCAATGATTTTGACTTAGACCATTTTCGTCAGCTTATGGCTCGAGATGGACTGCGTTTTGCGGATGAGCAGTCTGATGTCTTGAACCTGTTTGCTATTGCAGAAGAAAAGAAGTGGACTTGGTTTGAGACTTATCAATTGGCCAAGTCAACAGCTGTTTCCCAGGTTATTTCAACCAGACGCATGCGAGAAAAAATTGCTCAAAAACCGGTTTCCTCTGACTTTAGTCCTAAGGAAACGACCATTATCAAAGAAGCCAAAAGTAAAACGGCCTTGCAGTTCTTGGCAGAAATCAAGCAAACACGCAAGGGAACCATTACCCAAACAGAAAGAGAACTCTTGCAACAGATGGCTAGCTTGGGCTTGCTGGATGAAGTCATCAATATCATTCTCTTATTGACCTTTAATAAGGTGGATTCGGCAAATATCAATGAGAAATATGCCATGAAGGTAGCCAATGACTATGCCTATCAAAAGATTCATTCGGCAGAAGAGGCAGTTCTTCGCATTCGTGAGCGAGGGCAGAAAAGTCAGGCTCAAAAGACTAGTAAACCGAGTCCTACCAAGTCCAATGTACCCAAGTGGAGCAATCCAGATTATAAGAATGAAACCAGCGAGGAAACTCGTCTGGAACTAGAACGTAAGAAACAAGAACTATTAGCTCGATTAGAAAAAGGAGGAGATTAGATGGAAAGTGTCGGAGACGTACTCAAACGTCAACCTAGCCGTTTTCATTATCAAGATTTGGTCCAGAAAATCATGAAGGACCCTGATGTTGCGGCCTTTATCCAGCAAGAATCCCTTACTCCAGAGGAATTAAATCGCAGTATCTCCAAGTTTAATCAGTACATCACTGAGAGAGACAAGTTTCTTCGTGGTGATACGGATTATATTGCCAAAGGCTACAAGCCGATTTTGGTTATGAATCATGGTTATGCGGACGTTTCTTATGAAGAAACTCCTGAACTAATCGCAGCGGAAAAAGAAGCGGCTATTAAGAACCGTCTCAAGTTAATCAATCTGCCAGCCAGTCTCAAGAAAGCTAGTTTGGCTCAAGTAGATTTGGATGATTTGGGGCGCTTGCCAGTTTTTGAAAAGCTATTAGCCTTCGTGGAGCAATATCCAGCTATTCGAAAAGGTCTTTACTTATATGGAGACTTTGGTGTGGGTAAAAGTTTCATGGTGGCTGCCTTAGCCCATGATTTATCAGAAAAACGTGGTGTTTCATCAACTCTCCTCCACTATCCTAGCTTTGTCATTGATGTCAAAAATGCTATCGGTGATGGTAATGTCAAGACCTTGGTGGATGAGATTAAGCTGTCTGAAGTCCTGATTTTAGATGATATTGGTGCCGAGCAATCAACAGCTTGGGTACGTGATGAAATCCTGCAAGTCATTCTTCAATATCGGATGCAGGAAAATTTACCGACCTTTTTCACCTCCAACTTCGACTTTGAAGAATTGGAGCAACATTTCGCTAAAGGGAAACATGGAAATGACGAAACCTGGGAAGCCAGACGCGTCATGGAACGCATCCGTTATTTGGCTGAGGAGACTCGTTTAGAAGGAGTAAACCGTCGATGACAGAAACAATCAAATTAATGAAGGCTCATACTTCAGTGCGCAGGTTTAAAGAGCAAGCCCTTCCTCAGGAAGACTTGACTGAAATCCTGACAGCAGCCCAGATGGCCTCGTCTTGGAAGAATTTCCAATCCTACTCTGTGATTGTGGTACGAAGTCAAGAAAAGAAAGATGCCTTGTATGAATTGGTGCCTCAAGAAGCCATTCGCCAGTCTGCTGTTTTCCTTCTCTTTGTCGGAGACTTGAACCGTGCAGAAAAGGGAGCACGACTCCATACGGATACCTTCCAACCTCAAGGTGTAGAAGGTCTCTTGATTAGTTCAGTCGATGCGGCTCTTGCTGGTCAAAATGCCCTGCTGGCAGCTGAAAGCTTGGGCTATGGCGGTGTCATCATTGGTTTGGTACGGTACAAGTCAGAAGAAGTGGCAGAGCTCTTTAACCTGCCTGACTACACCTATCCTGTCTTTGGGATGGCACTAGGTGTGCCAAATCAACATCATGATGTGAAACCAAGACTGCCATTAGAGAATGTTGTCTTTGAGGAAGAATACCGAGAACAGTCAACTGAGGCAATCCAAGCTTATGACCGTGTACAGGCTGACTATGCTGGAGCGCGTGCGACCACAAGCTGGAGTCAGCGTCTAGCAGAACAGTTTGGTCAAGCTGAACCAAGCTCAACTAGAAAAAATCTTGAACAGAAGAAGTTATTGTAGAAAGTGAGAAATTATGGCCCTACCAACTATTGCCATTGTAGGACGTCCCAATGTTGGGAAATCAACCCTATTTAATCGGATCGCTGGTGAGCGAATCTCCATTGTAGAAGATGTCGAAGGCGTGACGCGTGACCGTATTTATGCGACGGGTGAGTGGCTCAATCGTTCCTTTAGCATGATTGATACAGGAGGAATCGATGATGTCGATGCTCCTTTCATGGAACAAATCAAGCACCAGGCAGAAATTGCCATGGAAGAAGCAGATGTTATCGTCTTTGTCGTGTCTGGTAAGGAAGGAATTACCGATGCGGACGAATACGTAGCCCGTAAGCTTTATAAGACCCACAAACCAGTTATCCTCGCGGTTAACAAGGTGGACAACCCTGAGATGCGAAATGATATCTATGATTTCTATGCCCTCGGTTTGGGTGAACCACTGCCTATCTCATCTGTCCATGGTATCGGTACAGGGGATGTGCTAGACGCTATCGTAGAAAATCTTCCAAATGAATATGAAGAAGAAAATCCAGATGTGATTAAGTTTAGCCTGATTGGTCGTCCAAACGTTGGAAAATCAAGCTTGATCAATGCTATCTTGGGAGAAGACCGTGTCATTGCTAGTCCTGTTGCTGGAACAACGCGTGACGCTATTGATACCCACTTTACAGATACAGATGGTCAAGAGTTTACCATGATTGATACGGCTGGTATGCGTAAGTCTGGTAAGGTTTATGAAAATACTGAGAAATACTCTGTCATGCGTGCCATGCGTGCTATTGACCGTTCAGATGTGGTCTTAATGGTCATCAATGCGGAAGAAGGCATTCGTGAATACGATAAGCGTATCGCAGGATTTGCCCATGAAGCTGGTAAAGGGATGATTATCGTGGTCAATAAGTGGGATACACTTGAAAAAGACAACCACACTATGAAAAACTGGGAAGAAGATATCCGTGAGCAGTTCCAATACTTGCCTTACGCACCGATTATCTTTGTATCCGCTTTGACCAAGCAACGTCTCCACAAACTGCCTGAGATGATCAAGCAAATCAGCGAAAGTCAAAATACACGTATTCCATCAGCTGTCTTGAACGATGTGATTATGGATGCTATTGCCATCAACCCAACACCGACAGACAAAGGGAAACGCCTCAAGATTTTCTATGCGACTCAAGTGGCAACCAAACCACCAACCTTTGTTATCTTTGTCAACGAAGAAGAACTCATGCACTTTTCTTACCTGCGTTTCTTGGAAAATCAAATCCGCAAGGCCTTTGTCTTTGAAGGAACACCAATCCATCTCATCGCAAGAAAACGTAAATAAAAAAGTAGAATCTGGAATGACATTTCCAGATTTTTTTGATAGAATGAAGATAAAGAAAGCGCTAACAAAGAGAGGTGTTGATGATGGAACATTTGTTTAAATTCTTACTTTTAGCACCTTACTTTTATTTTGATAACTGGATTGAAAAGGGCAATAGAGAGAGTAAGTTTTTCCCAATATTTTACTATTTTTACTGGTTTTACATCACCCTCTATGCTCTTTTTAGCCTTGCTTGGACAGTTTTTTCAGTCTTGTTTTTCAATATCCTATTGAGAAATGTGGCAGACATCAAGTCTTGGGGCATTTGGCTATTATTACTACTTATTGCTTTTTCCAGTTCTTGGTTAACCTATATCTTTTTCAAAAAAATGCTTCGCTTGAGACGGGAACTGGGGAAGTCTAAAGGTGGAAAGCATTGATTTATATTGGTAAGAACATTTAATAGAATGAAATTAAAGAAAACAATTTTAAAGAGGAGGTGTCGATGATGAAACTGTCGTTTAATTGGTTTCATTTGATACTCTTATTTCCCTGCTTTTACTTTTTTTATTGGATAGATAATGCTGATAGAAACAGTAAGTTTTTCCCCATTATCTACTATTTCTACTGGATTTATATTTCCCTTTTAGCTCTGTTTAGCTTGGATATGACAATTTTTTCATTCTTATTTTTCCCTTTTGTTCTAGATTATGTATCAGATGCTAGTACTTGGGGTGTTTGGTTGCTTCTGATAGTCTTATCTCTAGGCAGTGACTGGTTAACCTATATCTTTTTCAAAAAAATGTTTCGCTTGAGACGAGAACTAGGGGAGTCAAAAGGTGGAAGGTATTGATTTATATGGTTTTTATTGATAGGAGGTAGCTTATGACACGTCTAAAATCATTTATTACACGCTATTCTAAGGTCTATATTGGTTTAGTTCTGCTGATCTGGCTGGCTTTCTTCTTTGTTCCTTGGGATAAACCAGTTCTGGGAATATCTATCAATCTCTTAATCATGCAGAAAGTCTTGCTAGTTTTTGGTATTCTGTCGATTTTGATGGCCTTGCTGTCCAAGAAAGTCAGTCTCTTTGTTTTTGGATTGATCTGTTGTTTTTCTCTTTGGATAAATCTATTTATCCTATTTGCTATTTTGCCGATTTTTGGCAATTAAAGTATCATAAAAATCAGAGAGGTTAGCTTGGAAACTAGCCTCTTTTTCCTTTTCAAAATGGGGATTCTTCCTTGAAAATAATCAGTAATTGTGCTAAAATTAAAAGAACATTCTAAAATATTCGGAATTTAAAGTAAGGAAAAACATGGCTAATATTTTAAAAACAATTATCGAAAATGATAAAGGAGAAATCCGTCGTCTAGAAAAGATGGCTGACAAGGTTTTCAAATACGAAGACCAAATGGCTGCTTTGACTGACGACCAACTAAAAGCAAAAACAGTTGAATTTAAAGAACGTTATCAAAATGGAGAATCACTGGATTCATTGCTTTATGAAGCATTTGCGGTTGTCCGTGAAGGTGCTAAACGTGTCCTAGGTCTCTTCCCTTATAAGGTTCAGGTCATGGGGGGAATCGTTCTTCACCATGGTGACGTGCCAGAGATGCGTACAGGGGAAGGAAAAACCTTGACTGCGACCATGCCCGTATACCTCAATGCCCTTTCAGGTAAAGGGGTTCACGTAGTTACGGTCAATGAATATCTATCAGAACGTGACGCGACTGAGATGGGTGAATTGTACTCATGGCTTGGTTTGTCAGTAGGGATTAACTTGGCTGCCAAATCTCCAATGGAGAAAAAAGAAGCCTATGAGTGTGATATTACTTACTCAACTAACTCAGAAATCGGATTTGACTACCTTCGTGACAACATGGTCGTTCGTGCTGAAAACATGGTACAACGTCCGCTTAACTATGCCTTGGTCGATGAGGTTGACTCAATCTTGATTGACGAGGCCCGTACACCTTTGATCGTATCAGGTGCTAATGCAGTTGAAACCAGTCAGCTCTACCACATGGCAGACCACTATGTAAAATCTTTGGACAAAGACGACTACATCATCGATGTGCAGTCTAAGACTATTGGTTTGTCTGATTCAGGGATTGACAAGGCTGAAAGCTACTTCAAACTTGAAAATCTCTATGACATCGAAAATGTGGCTTTGACTCACTTTATCGATAACGCCCTTCGTGCCAACTACATCATGCTTCTCGATATTGACTATGTGGTGAGCGAAGAGCAAGAAATTTTGATCGTTGACCAATTTACAGGTCGTACCATGGAAGGTCGTCGTTATTCTGATGGATTGCACCAAGCCATTGAAGCTAAAGAAGGTGTGCCAATTCAGGATGAAACCAAGACATCTGCCTCAATCACTTACCAAAACCTTTTCCGTATGTACAAGAAATTGTCTGGTATGACGGGTACAGGTAAGACTGAGGAAGAAGAATTCCGTGAAATTTACAACATTCGTGTTATTCCAATCCCAACAAACCGTCCTGTTCAACGTATTGACCACTCAGACCTTCTTTATGCAAGTATCGAGGCTAAGTTTAAGGCGGTTGTCGAAGACGTTAAGGCTCGTTACCAAAAAGGTCAGCCTGTCTTGGTTGGTACAGTAGCGGTTGAAACTAGTGACTACATTTCTAAAAAATTGGTCGAGGCTGGTGTTCCTCACGAAGTCTTGAATGCCAAAAACCACTATAAAGAAGCCCAAATCATCATGAATGCTGGTCAACGTGGTGCTGTTACCATCGCAACCAACATGGCCGGTCGTGGTACCGACATCAAGCTTGGTGAAGGGGTTCGTGAACTTGGAGGACTTTGTGTGATTGGTACAGAACGTCATGAAAGCCGTCGTATCGATAACCAGCTTCGTGGACGTTCAGGTCGTCAAGGAGACCCAGGTGAGTCACAATTCTACCTATCTCTTGAAGATGATTTGATGAAACGTTTTGGTTCTGAACGCTTGAAGGGAATCTTTGAACGTCTCAACATGTCTGAAGAGGCCATTGAGTCTCGTATGTTGACACGTCAGGTTGAAGCAGCGCAAAAACGTGTCGAAGGAAATAACTACGATACCCGTAAACAAGTCCTTCAATACGATGATGTCATGCGTGAACAACGTGAGATTATCTATGCTCAACGTTACGACGTCATCACTGCAGATCGTGACTTGGCACCTGAAATTCACTCTATGATCAAACGCACGATTGGTCGTGTCGTTGATGGTCATGCGCGTGCCAAACAAGATGAAAAACTAGAAGCAATTTTGAACTTTGCTAAGTACAACTTGCTTCCAGAAGATTCTATTTCGATGGAAGACTTGTCAGGCTTGTCTGATAAGGCCATCAAGGAAGAGCTCTTCCAACGTGCCTTGCAAGTTTACGATAGTCAGGTTTCAAAACTACGCGATGAAGAAGCAGTTAAAGAATTCCAAAAAGTCTTGATTCTACGAGTGGTAGATAACAAGTGGACAGATCATATCGATGCCCTCGATCAATTGCGTAACGCGGTTGGACTTCGTGGCTATGCTCAGAACAACCCTGTTGTTGAGTATCAGGCAGAAGGTTTCCGTATGTTTAATGACATGATTGGTTCGATTGAGTTTGATGTGACACGCTTGATGATGAAAGCACAAATTCATGAACAAGAAAGACCACAAGCAGAACACCATATCAGTACAACAGCGACTCGTAATATCGCTGCCCACCAAGCAAATATGCCTGAAAATTTGGATTTGAGCCAGATTGGACGGAATGAACTTTGCCCATGTGGTTCTGGTAAGAAGTTTAAAAACTGTCACGGTAAAAGACAATAAAATGAGATAGTTTAGAGGCGGATACCTTGTGAAAAGTAAATTTTTACTTGGTATCCGTTTGCTTTATAAGGAGATGAGTTATGGTATTTACAGCAAAAAGTCCTAAAATTAATATTGAAGAAGTTCGTGCCTTATCAAAATTGGAAGGCCAAGCTTTGGAGAGAAAATCACAGCGTGATCAAGAGCTAGAAGCCATTATACGTGGAGAAGACCAGCGAATTCTCTTGGTAATCGGGCCATGCTCATCTGACAATGAAGAAGCTGTCCTTGAGTACGCTAAGCGTTTGGCAGCTTTGCAAGAAGAAGTGGCAGACCGTATCTTTATGGTTATGCGTGTTTATACTGCCAAACCCCGTACCAACGGAGATGGCTATAAGGGCTTGATTCACCAGCCTAACACAGCAGAAGCCCCTAGTCTCATCAACGGAATCAAAGCCGTTCGACATCTTCATTATCGTGTCATTACGGAAACAGGTATGACGACAGCTGATGAAATGCTTTATCCTGAGAATCTTCCGCTTGTGGATGATTTGATTTCTTACATGGCTGTTGGTGCCCGTTCAGTTGAAGACCAGCAACACCGCTTTGTAGCAAGTGGGGCAGATTTTGCGACTGGTTTTAAAAATCCAACCTCTGGAAATCTCAATGTTATGTTTAATGGGATTTATGCTGCTCAAAATAAACAAAGCTTCCTTTTCCTAGGAAAAGAAGTGGAAACAACTGGGAACCCGCTTTCGCACGCCATTCTTCGTGGAGCAATTAATGAGTATGGTAAGAATATTCCTAACTACTACTATGATAATTTGATGGATACCATTGCCCAGTATGAGAAAATGGGCTTGGAAAATCCTTTTATCATTGTAGATACCAATCATGACAACTCTGGTAAGCAATACATGGATCAGATTCGAATTGTCCGTCAGACCTTGATTAACCGTGATTGGAATGAAAAAATCAAGCAGTACGTTCGTGGCTTTATGATTGAGTCTTATCTAGAAGACGGCCGTCAAAACGAACCAGAAGTATTTGGCAAGTCTATCACGGACCCTTGTCTTGGCTGGGAAAATACAGAAGCCCTTGTCAGAGAAATCTACCAAACGCTAGGAGAATAGTATGGCATTTATTGAAAAAGGTCAAGAAATTGATATTGAAGCAATCAAGGCAGAAACTCAATTGTCTGCGGAAGCCTTGAGACTAAAAGAGCGTCGTGATAGAGAAATGGCAGACATCATTTCAGGAGAAGATGACCGTATCCTTTTGGTGATTGGTCCTTGCTCTTCTGATAATGAAGAGGCTGTCTTGGAATATGCCCGCCGTTTATCTGCCTTGCAAAAGAAGGTGGCGGACAAGATTTTCATGGTTATGCGTGTTTATACAGCTAAACCTCGTACCAACGGAGACGGCTATAAAGGTTTGGTTCACCAACCAGATACTTCTAAGGCTCCAAGCCTGATTAACGGCTTGCAGGCTGTGCGCCAGTTGCACTACCGCGTAATTACAGAGACTGGTTTAACGACGGCAGATGAGATGCTTTATCCGTCAAATCTGGTCTTGGTAGATGATTTGGTCAGCTACCATGCTGTTGGGGCCCGTTCTGTGGAAGACCAAGAGCACCGCTTTGTGGCTTCAGGGATTGATGCACCAGTAGGGATGAAAAATCCAACCTCAGGCAACCTTGGGGTCATGTTTAACGGTATCTATGCCGCTCAGAACAAACAGACCTTCCTCTTCCATGGTCAAGAAGTTGAAACTTCAGGAAATTCCTTGGCCCACGTCATCCTTCGTGGCGCAGTTAATGAGTATGGGAAAAATGAGCCTAACTTTTACTATGAAACCTTGCTAAATGCCATTGAGCGCTATGAAGCCATGGGACTTGAAAATCCTTTTATTCTCATTGATACTAACCATGATAACTCAGGCAAGCAATATATGGAGCAGATTCGAATTGTTCGCCAGACCTTGCAAAATCGTGATTGGAATGAGAAGATTAAAAAGACAGTTCGAGGCTTTATGATTGAATCTTACCTAGCAGATGGTCGTCAAAATCAACCAGAGGTCTTTGGTTGCTCTATTACCGACCCTTGCCTAGGTTGGGAAAATACAGAGGCTTTGGTAGAAGAGATTTATGCTACCTTGACAAAATAAGTGAAAAGGATGGAGTTGGGGGAATCTCAACTCCTTTTGATGAGAATGATAGTTGGACACGGAATTGACATCGAAGAATTGGCTTCGATAGAAAGCGCAGTTACACGACATGAAGGATTTGCCAAGCGCGTGCTGACCGCTAAGGAAATGGAGCGCTTCACCAGTTTTAAAGGTCGCAGGCAAATCGAATATTTAGCTGGTCGCTGGTCGGCTAAGGAGGCCTTTTCTAAGGCAATGGGAACTGGCATTGGCAAGCTCGGTTTTCAGGATTTGGAAGTCTTGAACAATGAACGCGGGGCGCCTTATTTTAGTCAGTCACCATTTTCAGGAAAGATTTGGCTGTCTATCAGCCATACAGATCAGTTTGTGACAGCCAGTGTCATTTTGGAGGAAAATCATGAAAGCTAGTCCACATAGACCAACCAAGGCTCTGATTCATCTGGGAGCTATTCGACACAATATTCAGCAAATGGGGGCTCATATCCCTCAAGGAACGCTCAAGTGGGCTGTGGTCAAGGCCAATGCCTATGGTCATGGAGCTGTTGCCGTTTCCAAGGCAATTCAAGATGATGTTGATGGCTTTTGCGTTTCGAATATAGATGAAGCCATTGAACTTAGACAAGCGGGACTCAGGAAGAAAATCCTCATTTTAGGAGTTTCTGAGCTAGAAGCTGTTGCTCTAGCTAAAGAATACGATATCACCTTGACTGTGGCTGGGCTGGAGTGGATTCAAGCACTCTTAGATAAGGAAGCGGACCTAACTGGATTGACAGTCCACCTTAAGATTGACTCAGGAATGGGACGAATTGGCTTTCGAGAGGCTAGTGAAGCTGAGCAGGCTCAAGACTTGCTCCAACAACATGGTGCTGGTGTTGAAGGGATTTTTACCCACTTTGCTACTGCAGACGAGGAATCAGATGCCTACTTTAATGTCCAGTTAGAACAGTTTAAAACTATTTTGGCTAGTATAAAGGAAGTCCCAGAGCTGATTCATGCCAGCAACTCGGCGACGACCCTCTGGCATGCAGAGACTATTTTCAATGCGATCCGTATGGGAGATGCTATGTATGGTCTTAACCCTAGCGGAGAGGTTTTGGACTTACCCTATGACTTGAAACCAGCCTTGACCTTGGAATCTGCTCTGGTTCATGTCAAGACAGTTTCAGCTGGAGCTTGCATGGGCTATGGAGCGACATATCAAGCGGATAGCGAGCAAGTCATAGCGACTGTGCCAATCGGCTATGCGGATGGTTGGACACGTGACATGCAGAATTTCTCCGTCTTGGTAGATGGCCAAGCTTGTCCAATCGTTGGGCGGGTTTCTATGGACCAAATTACCATTCGTCTGCCTAAGCTTTATCCGCTGGGAACCAAAGTAACCTTGATTGGTTCTAACGGGGGCAAGGAAATCACAGCTACTCAGGTAGCAGCCTACCGCGGGACTATTAACTATGAGGTGGTTTGTCTTCTCAGCGACCGCATTCCGAGAGAATATTATTAGAAAAGAAAGGAGTGGAGCATGAATCTACATCAACCCTTGCATGTCTTGCCTGGTGTGGGACCAAAGTCAGCAGAAAAATACGCCAAACTAGGAATTGAAAACTTGCAAGACCTCTTGCTCTACTTTCCTTTCCGTTATGAAGACTTCAAAACTAAGCAAGTGCTGGAACTGGAAGACGGGGAGAAGGCAGTCCTATCTGGTCAAGTCGTGACTCCTGCTAGTGTCCAGTATTATGGTTTCAAGCGCAATCGCCTGCGTTTTAGTCTCAAGCAGGGAGAAGTTGTTTTTGCGGTGAATTTCTTTAACCAGCCCTATCTGGCTGATAAGATAGAGTTGGGAGCAACTCTTGCCGTCTTTGGAAAATGGGACCGTGCCAAGGCTAGTCTAACTGGGATGAAGGTCGTGGCTCAGGTGGAAGATGACCTCCAACCTGTTTATCGTCTGGCTCAGGGAATCAGTCAGGCCAGCTTGGTTAAGGTCATCAAAACGGCCTTTGATCAGGGACTGGACCTCTTGATTGAGGAAAATCTGCCCCAGTCTTTGCTCGATAAATACAAACTCATGTCCCGTTGTCAGGCAGTTCGTGCTATGCATTTCCCCAAGGATTTGGCAGAATACAAGCAAGCCCTTCGCCGTATCAAGTTTGAGGAACTTTTTTATTTCCAAATGCAATTGCAGACGCTTAAGTCTGAAAATAGAGTTCAGGGAAGCGGTCTGGTCCTGGACTGGTCTAAGGAAAAAGTGACAGCAGTCAAGGAAAGCTTGCCTTTTGCCCTGACCCCAGCTCAAGAAAAGAGTTTGCAGGAAATTTTGACCGACATGAAGTCGGACCACCACATGAATCGTCTTTTGCAAGGGGATGTGGGGAGCGGAAAAACGGTAGTCGCTGGCTTGGCCATGTTTGCGGCAGTGACAGCTGGCTACCAAGCAGCCCTCATGGTACCGACAGAAATCCTTGCAGAGCAACACTTTGAGAGTTTGAAGAGTCTCTTCCCAGACCTAAAACTCGCTCTCTTGACAGGTTCCTTGAAAGCTGCAGAAAAGAGAGAAGTCTTGGAGACTATTGCCAAGGGTGAGGCTGATTTGATTATCGGAACCCACGCTCTGATTCAGGATGGGGTGGATTATGCTCGTCTGGGCTTGATTATCATCGATGAGCAGCACCGCTTTGGTGTAGGGCAAAGGCGCGTTCTGAGAGAAAAAGGCGACAACCCAGATGTCCTCATGATGACAGCGACTCCCATACCACGGACGCTGGCTATCACAGCATTTGGAGATATGGATGTTTCCATTATTGACCAGATGCCAGCAGGACGGAAGCCTATTGTGACACGCTGGATCAAGCATGAGCAACTACCTCAGGTCTTGACTTGGTTAGAGGGGGAAATCCAAAAAGGTTCTCAAGCCTATGTCATCTCTCCCTTGATTGAAGAATCAGAAGCTCTGGATTTGAAAAATGCCATTGCCTTATCAGAGGAATTGACGGCTCATTTTGCTGGTAAGGCAGAGGTGGCTCTTCTACATGGTAAGATGAAGAGTGACGAAAAAGACCAGATTATGCAGGAGTTCAAAGAGAGAAAAACGGATATTCTGGTTTCGACAACGGTTATCGAGGTCGGGGTCAATGTTCCCAATGCGACCGTCATGATTATCATGGATGCCGATCGGTTCGGTCTCAGCCAGCTTCACCAGCTCAGAGGTCGTGTGGGTCGGGGAGATAAGCAGTCTTATGCAGTTCTCGTTGCCAATCCCAAGACGGATTCTGGGAAAGACCGCATGCGCATCATGACAGAAACGACCAATGGATTTGTCCTTGCGGAGGAAGATTTGAAAATGCGTGGTTCTGGTGAGATTTTTGGAACCAGACAATCAGGTATTCCAGAGTTCCAAGTGGCTGATATTATCGAAGATTTTCCAATTTTAGAAGAAGCCAGAAAGGTTGCTAGCTACATTAGTTCTATAGAAGGCTGGCAAGAGGATCCAGAATGGCGCATGATTGCCCTTCATATGGAAAAGAAAGAACATTTAGATTAATACTCTTCGAAAGTCTCTTCAAACCACGTCAGCTTCGCCTTGCCGTACTCAAGTACTGCCTACGGCTAGCTTCCTAGTTTGCTCTTTGATTTTCATTGAGTATAAGCTTTCTATAAGGAAAACTTAAGCTAGCTTTCAGGTTTGGCCCTTATACTAGAGTCATCAAAAAGAAACGAGGACTCTCACATGACAGTAACGATTAAAGTAAATTACCAAACCACTTTCCAAAAGAAAGAAGCAAAAAACTAAGATTGAACAGGAGAAAAAGGGCGGAAATGCTCTTTTTTTGTTTCTAAAAGCACAATTTATTGAATCTAAAATAGCACACTGCGGATTCTAAAAAAATTCTAGAAATTATAGTAGATTGAATCTGGAATAGTACACCTAGTTTTCTAAAACATTTTTAGAAATTAGTTTGAATTCCGCGATCAATTTGTTCAGTTTTTATTTCATTTAACTATAATTTGACTTTCCTAATTTCTTTGTTCATATCTTATTTCAATAAACTATATCTTACTGTTTCAGAGCCCACATCTAGCATAACTAAAAAAGATTCTTCCATCTATCACGGAAAAATCTGTCATTGATTTACTGATTTATAAAAACTCCAACCACGGTTTACGAACCTCGTCTTTGATGGTTTCTCTGTATTTTTTAAGTTCCAAGAACGCCATCTTAACCAGATGGTTTTTCTGACCATTAGTGCTGGTCTTACAACAATGCCTCAAACTCAGCGACGGTCATGCCCAATTGCTCACTCGCAAATTCGGAAGTTAAAACATGTTGGCGTACTAAATCTAGAAAGGTAAAGATTTTCCCACGCTCTAGACCTTGTTCAACTCCCTCTGCTCTAGCAGTTTCCAAAGCATAGTCCTGTGCTAACAATGCTTGTTCTTCTCGCATACGTAGTTGACTAAACATTTTCCTATCCTCCTCAGACCAGCTCTTGTAGTCTAGCAGTTGGTCTGCCTGACTGATGGCTCGCTCGGGTGCTTGGGTAAAGGGTTTGTTCCCAAAAAACTCCAACCATGGCTTGCGAATGCTATCTTTGCTGGTTTCTCTGTATTTTTTAAGTTCCAAGAACGCCATCTTAACCAGATGGTTTTTCTGACCATTAGTGCTGGTCTTACAACAATGCCTCAAACTCAGCGACGGTCATGCCCAATTGCTCACTCGCAAATTCGGAAGTTAAAACATGTTGGCGTACTAAATCTAGAAAGGTAAAGATTTTCCCACGCTCTAGACCTTGTTCAACTCCCTCTGCTCGGCCTTGTTCAACTCCCTCTGCTCTAGCAGTTTCCAAGGCATAGTCCTGTGCTAACAAGGCTTGTTCTTCTCTCATACGTAGTTGACTAAACATTTTCCTGTCCTCCTCGGACCAGCTCTTATAGTCTAGCAGTTGGTCTGCCTGGCTGATGGCTCGCTCGGGTTCCTGGGTAAAGGGTTTATTACCGAAAAACTCCAACCACGGCTTGCGAACCTCGTCTTTGCTGGTTTCTTTGTATTTTTTTAATTCCAAGAACGCCATCTTGACCAGATGGTTTTCTTGTCCATTGTTTGTGATGGTTAAGACCTCACCTGTCATGTCTTCGCGCATACTAAAACTGTGAAAAGCCAAATCATCCGAGAAGTAATTACTATCCACGATTGCGATAGCGTATACTGGGGCAATATGTTTGTAACTCTGATGAGTGTCACCTTCACGTTGGCGAATTTTTTCGAGGTTTTGATTAACCTGACTGCATAGATAAGCCCACAGGCGATTGATGAAAAAATTCTGATGATGCACCTGAATCTCAATAATTACTTGCGTCCCATTGTCCAACTCCGCCAAAACATCTATACTGGTATAGAAATCCTGCGCCGAGTACGGCAGGGAAGGCAAGACATGAATGTTACTTCCCTCCAAAATGGTTACATTTTTGGCTGGCAAGTCCAGCATATCGCGAATAAATTGACAAGTGATTTCTGGATTGCTAAAGATTTTCTTAGCAACCAAGTCATTGGTTGGGCTGATGCCCGGATGTCTGAGAATCATCCATTCCCTCCTTCTATTATACCATATTTTAAAATCTAATTTTGCTAGATTCAATGGTTCTATCTATTTATTCGGAAAAAAGAGGATAAATGAAATAGTAAATAAAAAATAAGAACAGCGGATAAGCAATAAATTTTAAGATTCTCTGTCTTCTCCGCTTATCTGATAATAAATAAGGTTCGCAATATAGCCTTTTCTCTCTACCCCATTTGCAACAGTCTTTAGATAGAACATTCCAGCCTTCTCCATGACACGGCCTGAAGCTAGGTTGAGACTGGCATATCGAGCTTTGACTTTTTGAAATCCTGCTTGAGTAAAACAAAAGTCCAACACAGCTTTTAAGGTCTCTGTCATAAGATCACGCCCCCAATAGTTTTTTCCTAAAACATAGCCAATTTCACAACTTAAATCTTCCTCGTGCATTTCAACGATGCTGATATCTCCTATCACTTGTTCTGGATTTTCTTTGAGGCAAATGTCCCATTTGTAATAGTTAGGATTAGCATAGAAAGCAACCCAATTTCAAATCGAATTTCGAGTCAGCTCGACATCAGGATGCGGATCCCAGGTGACGTAGGTTAGATTCTCAGCAGACGAAGCCCAATTTTGAAACATAGCTTCTGCATCACTCTCCACAAATCTTCTCAATATCAAACGGTCTGTCTGTAGTATTTGCGTGCCGATTGCATTCATGATGTTACCTCGTTTCCTGATAAAATGATTCTCTGCTCAATCTACATTGAAACTATAGTATATTGAGATATGCTGTAGACAAATCAACTAGGGCATTCACATTAATTTCTAAAAATACTTTAGAAGTTAATTGGTACTATTCTAGATTCAATTTATTAGACTTTCAGTCAGTAGGTTTGAAGAAAAAAATCTAAATTCACTTTCTATTTATGCTTCTTTCTTGCATTGATTTCTCAGATATGCTACAGTTGTGATAGCGATTACAAAATAAAAGGAGCATGCTATGAAAAATCCAACTTTGCTAGAAGAAATTAAGACCTATAAAGGCAGGGATGAGGTGCCAGAAGACTTTGATATTTTCTGGGATGAGGAAGTGAAAAAAGTTTCAACTCTTCCATCCTACCAGTTGGAGGAAAGAGATTTCCATATTCCTCAAGTCAAGTGCTATGAGTTAACATTTGAAGGAAGCAAGGAAGGCAAGGTCTATGCACGAGTTGTTCTTCCGAAGTGTGAGGAGAAGGTTCCGCTAATCTTCCATTTCCATGGTTATATGGGACGTGGCTGGGATTGGGCTGACATGCTGGCCTTCACCGTGGCTGGTTACGGTGTTGTTTCCATGGATGTGCGGGGTCAGTCAGGTTATTCACAGGACGGTTTGCGTTCTCCTTTAGGAAATACGGTCAAGGGGCATATCATCCGTGGTGCTGTGGAAGGTCGGGAGCATCTCTTTTATAAGGATGTTTATCTGGATATTTACCAGTTGATCGAAATTGTTGCTAGTCTGCCTCAGGTTGATGAGGAGTGTCTTTCTAGCTATGGTGCCTCGCAAGGAGGGGCTTTAGCCCTAGTTGCAGCAGCGCTCAATCCTCGAATTCAGAAAACAGTTGCCATCTATCCTTTCTTGTCAGACTTTAGACGAGTGCTTGAGATTGGCAATACCAGTGAGGCTTACGACGAACTTTTCCGTTATTTCAAGTTCCACGATCCCTTTCATGAAACAGAGGAGGAAATCATGGAAACCCTTGCCTATATCGATGTGAAAAATCTCGCTCATCGTATCAAGGGTGAGGTTAAGATGATTACGGGCTTGGACGATGATGTTTGCTACCCTATTACCCAGTTTGCGATTTACAACCGCCTGACTTGCGACAAGGCCTATCGCATCATGCCTGAGTATGCCCACGAAGCCATGAATGTATTTGTCAATGACCAAGTCTACAACTGGCTCTGTGGCAGTGAGATTCCTTTTAAATATCTAAAATAAGGGGTTGACTCTAGGCACAAAATCTTAAAAATCATAAACACGCATAGTATCAGGGGATTAAGAAACCTTGATATTATGCGTTTTATTGTGGGAAGATAGTAGATTGAAATAAGATGCGAACAAATCTGTTAAGAAAGTCAATTTAATTTCTAGCAATGTTTTAGAAGTCGTAGCGTACTATTCCAACTTCAATATACTATATCTACTTCATTTTCTCCTGAAATTGAGTTTTCCACTTTCTTCTTTTTTCTGTTTCTTAATTTGTGCACTCGAAACAAGTATTGCAAGAAATCTACTTATTTTTGAAAGTACTTTTAATATAGTTGACATAGTTAAAAAGGTTTGAAACTAAATTCCAAATTAGAAAAAGAGTTGAAATGCTAAAAAAAAAAAGTATACTCTAATTGAAAACGCTAACAAAACTAATTTAGAGAATGAAATGTAGAGTATTTCTCTCTTAAAAAGTTATTGGTGAAACTAGATGTAGAAAGGAGGATACGGTATGATTATTACAAAAATTAGTCGTTTAGGAACTTATGTGAAAGTAAATCCACATTTTGCAACATTAATAGATT
>CAURCY010000007.1:0-24881 GCA_963523355.1 uncultured Streptococcus sp. | reverse complement strand
GTCTGGGTGGTATTGATAGCCCAGCTTATGCGGATAAGATTTTTGCTCAGTCGGTCTTTAGACAAGCTGAGGTTGATTTCAAGGATCATTTTAATATTAGTCGCTATGACCTGCTACCGAAAAAGTTTGCAGAAGCCGCATTGGCCTACTGGATGACGTGGGAGCCAAGCACCAATACTAAGATGAAAATCATGGAACTGAACGCTTTTAGCCAAGCGTAGGGGAGGGGAAAATGAGACCAAGACGATATCCGTATAGTGGAAAAAAAGAGTCCACCTTTGTAAAGGCAGACCCTAAGTTGGTGCAAAGTTTCTCAAAAAATACTAGTTTTCTTGAGCATTTACAGAAAAAGCCTATCAATTTCGGATTTAATTATAGCAGAAAGATAGACAGAAAAAATAGAAAGGAAGACTGAGGGATGGCAAAACTGAAAATTTATTTAAGAAGTACTTCTGTAGATGAAGCTATTGGAAAAATAGCTCGCATTAAAGAAGCACATCCAGAAGATGTGCTCCAAATAGATGTTACGATTCTGGATGATCGTCTTTTAAATTCGTAACAGTTTCATAGAATCGCTTGTAGAATTGTTCAATGGCTTCTTCTGTTAATCCAGACTTTGGAACACTATGTGCAACTCGAGTATTAAAGTGTTCGACGGTAATTTTTGTAAGTTCTAAAGCGATTTCTTTGTCAGATAGTGTCATTAGATCTCCTCCTTTCTATTGGAATTTTGACTAAAACGGTGAGAGGTCCTAGTCAAAATTATTATAGCAATTTAGGAGGATATTACATCAGTCTTGAGACTGATATAGGAGGTTGAATGGAAGATAAAATCATCGAACTTGCTGATTACTTCATCAGCGAATCTACAACGTACAGAGAAGCAAAAATAGCGTGTGAGAAGCTATTTAGACAAGTCAGCCATGAGATAGAACTCAGGGCGATGGAAAGTAAAACAGTTTGACAACAACGCAAAAAAAGCCTGACGGAAATCAGGCGCATACTTAAATTATTAAAACCATTATATCACAAAAATGCTTGCCCGCATAGTTGAGAGGATGTAGAAAATGGAAGGTATCACGTTACAATTACGATTGGACGGCGAAAGTGCTGAATTATTCACAAACCAATTACTTGCCTTTGCTGAAAAGCAAGTCAAGGAGCAGTTAGAGAATGATCGCATGCCAATCAATCAACAGGCTTTGATGAAGAAGTTTGGCTTCACTCATGGCTATATTAAGAAGTTAGAACGTAAAGGCTTAAGATTTCGTAAGCAAGGGAAAGATATTATGTACGATGTCAATGATGTTTATGAGATTTTGGAATTAGAGAAAGAAGTACGAAAATTAAGAGCATAAGGAGATAAAAATGTTTGAACCACCAATTTTAAATCAATTAATGGGAGTAGGAGGCTTGATTCTTGGTTTTGTGGCAGCTTATCGTCACATCAAAATCCAAGAACAACGAGAGGAAGAAGAGAGACAGAAAGAGCAAGAATTTGCGTCTATGATTATCCAAGGCTATAACCATGCCTATGAACGTGGTAGAGAGGACAAATGGCAAGAAATCCGTCGAAATATCCGTAGAGAATTCAAAGGATTCACATACGACAACGAACCGCCTATAGGCTTGCGCCCTGAACCATTAGCCTTGCCAGAGCCTAAAATGCACATTTTGAAGTGAGGAGGTCAGGAAATGGAAGATTTGATTGAATGGCTGTTGTGGCATGAAAGAGTGAATATTGAAATGATGTCGTCTGATGAAGAGAAGTCTGATTTTGAAGTATCTTTAGAGGACGAGAATAGGAAAATATCACTTATCAAAGAATACCTAACCGACTATGAAAAACTAGCTAAGGACTATCGTGATGTAGTCTCTGAAAATAAGCTGTTAAAGGTTGAGAAGATGGCGCTAGAGGGGATGCACATTTATGAGGATATGCGGATGAAGTACCGTGCGAATCGGAGGAAGTGGGGTGTGAGATTATGGCGTTAAAAAATAAGCGGTATTTCTGGATCCAGCTTGCTCAGGACTTCTTTAAGTCAAAGGAGATGAAACTACTTCGTAAGATTGCTGGTGGAGATACACATACCATCATTTATCTCAAAATGATGTTAATTAGCTTGGAAGATGGAGGGCATATTTACTACGATGGATTGGCTGATAATTTAGCCGAGGAAATTGCTCTTGTTATTGATGAAAATCTTGAAGATATTAAAATTACATTGATTTTCTTAGAGAGTAAAGGTCTGCTAACCAAAAAATCCGACCGAGATTATTTTTTGGAGCAGGTTCCTGAGATGGTCGGGAGCGAAACCGCGAGTACTCGTAGGAGTCGCAAGCACAGAGAGTTAAAGGGGTTGCATTGCAACACGATTGCAACAACTTGCAACGGAGATATAGATATAGAGAAAGATATAGATATAGAGAAAGATATAGATATAGATAAAGATAAAAATCCAGTCGAGCTCATCGTGGAAGAATATCAATCTCGTATTGCTCCGTTGGATGGAACTCAATTTGAAATCTTGAAAGAGTTCATCACTTTTGATGGAATGGAAGCGAAAGTTGTCCTGAAAGCAATTGGTCTTGCTGCTGACAATGGTAAAAGGAATTTTAGTTATATCAGAGCGATTTTAACGAATTGGAAAAACGATGGAGTTTTGACGATTGCAGCAGTCGATGAACGTGAGCGAGCGTACAAAGAAAGTAAAATCAAGGATCAGTCAGGGAATCAAAAATCAAATGTTCCTGAATGGTCACAACCTAACTATGTGAATACCACGAGCGAGGAGGTCAAGGAAGAGCTTGAAAAACGGAAACGTGAATTACTTGAAAGGCTTGAGAATGGAGGTGGCTGATGTTTATTTTAAGACATGGAACAAGAGAAGATAAGCCGTTTCTGAGGTCTGCTGTTATCGGTGTGACTGGCTTGGACATTTCATGTTCAGAGGAGAAGAAAGCCATGCGGTTTATCTCTCGGGCGGCAGCCTTACAGGTTGGTAAGGCATTGAGAGGTTCCTTTGGGAACTTTTATCCTGTTGAGGTGGAGTGATGTTAGAACTTTACTTCGTCTATAATGGGCACTGCAAGTTTTACCTTGGGACGTTTGACAATGTCGATGATCTTATTGACAATATGGAAGACCATCAGTGGGCTTTCTCGGCTATCACTCATCCAAGGTTTCAGAAGCACATTGGTCAGCGGACGACACGGTTTGACTACGGTGCTAAGGATTGTTACTATTTAGCAACTTTTTCAGGAGGAGAAGAAAATGATTGAACTTTTTAAAGAATTTGGAATGGCTATTCTGTGGCTATTTCTCGGCTATTTAGTCGGGGAACGTGCAGCAAGAAAGGACAAGAAAGATGATCAATAATGTTACGTTAGTAGGTCGCTTGACGAAAGACCCTGAATTGAAATATACGCCGTCGAATGTGGCGGTTGCAACCTTTACTCTGGCGGTCAATCGGAACTTCAAGGGAGCCAATGGCGAGCGAGAGGCGGACTTCATCAACTGTATGATGTGGCGCAAGCAGGCGGAGCTGTTTGCGGAATGGTGCAAGAAGGGCAATCTGGTCGGTGTGACTGGTCGCATCCAGACAAGGAACTACGAGAATCAGGAAGGGCGCAGGGTCTATCTGACTGAGGTTATCGCAGAGAATTTCGAGCGACTTGAAAAGCGTGATGATACAGCTAACCGTTCGAACATTGAGGAACAAATGCCAGGATATGCCCTTGAAGAAGATGATTTACCGTTTTAGTGAGAGGTAAGAAATATGTTTGGAATGTCCTATCAAGAAATTCATCTCTTTGTTGAATTTTTGAAAGAGCAGTACGGGCAAGGTCGCCCAGACTATATTGAAGCACTGAACGACTTAGACGGTCTGGTGGAAGTCTCCTATAGAGAAGCTATTGAAAGATTTTTGGAAGATGAAATATGACAAACAAACAGTCATTGAAGGACTGAAACGCACAATCGAGCAAAACGAAGAGAAGATAATCGAGTATTCGAAGCCGTGCGATTCACGGAAGAGACGAATCAGAGCGCTTGAGCGCGATTTGCTGAAAAAGAAGAACAAAGAATTAAGAAAGAAAGTGGAGGAGCTGGAAGATGAATAAGCAGGAATTGATTAAAGAATTTGAAGAAATCGGGATTCATGGTTTGAATATGTTTGGAACTGTAGTCAAAGGCATTCCGACCGAAACTGCAATTGATCTAATCAAACAACTAGACGAACCGCAACCAGTCAAAGTTCCGCAATTTGTGGCGGATTGGATTGAGGAAAAAAGAGATATGGGTTGGAAGCTAACTAAGATGGTATTGCAAGCTAACTTAAATGAACAGTATTGGAGATGGGTTGTAGACAACCAAGAAACCTTCGCTCGTGCTTGGCTGGACGGCTACGAGGTCGAGAAAGAGAAACGGTATTATGTAAGATTTAAATGGATTGAAGAAGCATATAGTTACTTAACCTTTATTAAACGCTTTGACGCTTGGACGTTAAAGAATATAACATTAGATAAAAAATTTCGTACAGCTCACACCCGTAAAGAACTAGAAGAAGCTGGCTTTGGCTGGGTTTTCGATTGCCCAGGGATTGAGATTGAGGAGGTGGAATAAATGGCAAAATTTATTCAAATCCAATCTTGTTACAGAGGGATTGTCGAAAACGAACTCATCAATATAGAAGATATTAGTCGCATCTGTCTAGGTCCTAACATCTTATTTCTACGAACACCTTACAGTGCCGGAGAGCGTCATATTTCTATCACTAAAGATTCGGTAGATAAATTATTGAAGGAGTTGGATATTGTTGGGGAGGTGGAGTGATGGCATTGACGCTTGAAAGTAGTATTACTGAACTTATTCTTGAAATTGGTAATATTTTAAACTCTCCAGATAACAATACAACAACTTTCGCACTTGAAATTCCAAATCAATCTTTCTTTTTAGAAATAAATGTAAAACCAAAGAAAAAGGAAAAAGAGGCAATGAATCCATATGTTGTGAAAAAAATTATGAGAGATGAAAACTCTGTTTTCGATAAAGACAATAATTACCACAAACAAAAGGAAAAAGAAAGACATAATCCGGTCTTTAAACGAAAGAATTCAAAAAAGTAAGGAGGCGGAGTGATGACTAATGAGCAAAATATTTTAGAGACACAATTGATTTTAGGTAAGCAAGTTTTAGAAATTGTATTGGATTTGCTAAAAAGTGACTCGAAAACAGGGGCGGTTCTACCTTTAAACATAAATGACCGTGAATTTACGATTACTGTAGAAAAAGAGGTGGAGTGATGGAAAAGCCTATGGTTGGATCATATTGGGTTCACAAGAAAACTCTTAAAGAATATAAAGTAATAGCTGTAGGTCTATGGGAAGAAACGCTAGAAGAGTGCGTTGTCTATGTGTCTTTGGATAAAGAGCAAAAATGCTGGATTAGACCATTAGAGATCTTCACGGACGGAAGGTTTTATGACCGACCATATAGTTAAATTGAGGAGGTAACAGATTGAAACGATTCATAGCTATTTGGATTTTGCTATCTGCTGGATTGAACATCTGGCAGATGGACAGGATTCGAGATTTGGAAGAGAAGAAGCCAATGGTTATCTATAAAGCGGATAACGCAGGCGCTGAGATATTTGGTAAGGTCGTCGAGAAAGGACGGCACGGCAAGTTGTATACAGTGACTATCAGAGATTATGGAATTTTTGTAGTCACGAAAGAACAGTTTGAGAAAATCAAAGTTGGGGATGAGGTGTTATTGTGAAAGTTCGATTTAATGGGAAGTATAACTTTTTCTTAACCCAATTTGTCCATTTTATTGTATTGGACTATCTCTGGAAGATACTTGAAATTATCATCTTAGGTGGAGTGAGAGGAAATTTGGCAGATTCCATTATGCTTGCTCTGATTTGTGTCTATATTGCATGGATTTTAGATAAGGAGGAATGAAGCAGATGACTACACTAGACAAAGTCAAACAATGGTTTATTGACCGTGACCTTGAAATGGTGGACGACTGGATAAGCAGTCATTGAAATTAAGCGAAGAGTTCGGTGAGTTATGCGCAGGCTATCTCAAGAAGAATGAGCAACTGACTAAGGACAGCATTGGAGATTGTGCAGTTGTGATTGTCGGTCTGGCCTTGCTGATTAAGGTAGATGTGCAGGAGATTTTTGAGGAAGTTTTTAGCGACGGATACCATGTTATAGAATGTCTGGTCTTTTTGAATAGGACAATCAGCAATATTCAGTTATCAAATGGATTCACGGATAAAGATCTATATATAGTCGATTTAACTCGTTCAATTTATTGGTTAAAATCAATCAGCAATGCTCTCGGTTATGATTTTGAAGAATGTTTTGAACTAGCCTATCAAGAAATTAAAGACCGCAAGGGTAAATGGATTGATGGTACGTTCGTCAAAGAGGAGGATTTGGGATGATACCAAGATATAGAGCGTGGAAAAAAGCAGGGAAAGAATTAGGAAGAGTCGGACAAATAACATTTGAACTTGACGGGAGCGTATCTCATGTACTTTTCAAAGGTAAATTTCTAGATTTTAATGTACCGATAAACGAAATCGAACTCATGCAATCAACAGGATTGTTTGACAGAAACGGTAAGGAAATCTTTGAGGGGGATATCCTTGATTACAGAGGCAGAAAAGCGCTTGTAAGATGGCACGGCTCTTACGCAAGTTTTATTTATAGATTCGTAGATGAACCACACAAACAAAAAGCAGAATGGAAACCTCTTTATTTAGCTTACATGAAATGTGAAATCATCGGTAACATCTACGAGAACCCAGAGTTTTTGGAGGATAAGAAATGAGACCAAAAAGATACCCTTTCAGTGGTGCTAAAAAAGAGAGTGAAACTAAGAAGATATCGTTAATGCTTAAGAAAGTCGATGAATTAGACTTGAAAGGAAGTGTTTGGGCGGAGCCTCTCCCTCTCTATAGAAAAACAAGAGTTCATGTAGAGATAGAGGGTTATGGAAAGAAAATCACGACTGAGTTTAAAACAGATGATATGGATTTTTCCATAAAAGCTTCATTCTTTAAGAGGGCATTATTCAAAAGAGCTGAAATGATGTCTCAGTTTGATTTTAGAGAATCAACAATTGAAGAATGGAACCGAATAATCTTAGAACTTGGGGAGGCTATCAAATGGACCCAGAAATAATTGACAACGTAAACAAACCAAGCCACTACCAAGGAAGATTTGGCATGGAATCTATTGATGCTTTAAGGAATTTCATGACACCAGAACAGCTGAAAGGATTTTATCTTGGAAATGCCTTGAAGTATCAACTGCGATTCCAGAAGAAAAACGGTCTTGAAGACCTGAAAAAAGCACGAAAGAACCTTGATTGGTTGATTGAGGAGATGGAGCATGAGTGAGTACGCTTTGTATGAGGGCGATACCTTCATTACCATGGGGACTCTCGCTGAAATCAGCAAAGAAACAGGTATTGCTGAAAGGATGTTGAAGTATTATACTTTTGCATCCACGCAAAGAAGAAATCCAAATGGTAGAGCTGTCGTAAAGATTGAGGTGGATGATGAGTGATAATAAATTTAGCAATCAAATTAGATTGTGGCGAAAAGCCAAAGGTCTAAAGAAAGTTGAAGCTGCTAAAATCTTTGGGGTTACCCCAGAAACTATTTGTCATTGGGAAAGCGGAAAAGCACAACCGCAAGATGGGGATATGTTTGTTATTTGCGAAAAATTGAATCTTGACCCTCGTATATTTTTGAGAAAAAAGACAAATCCTTTTGCCGAAATGCTAAAAAGAAAGCGATGCGAGTTGGGATTGACTCAAAGTGAATTGGCTATTAAATTAGGGTATTGCAGAGATACGATAGCCAAGTGGGAAGCAGGCCGTAGCATTTCTAAATGCGCATTGGAAGATATCTGTACTTTCTTTGGAATTGAGATATAAAAAAAGAGCCAGCACACGGCTGACCCTCAAACAACAAAATCATTAAGACTATTATATCATGAGGAGGAGTTCGTGTGCAAATAGAATTATTGGATATCATCGATGAAAAGAAAACCAGAAAGGAAGCTATCAAAGTCCTTAAAAAATACAGTCGTCTGAGACGGATTGCTGGAGAAGAATACGCTCCAAAAATAACAATATCCTACTCGCTTGAACCAAGATCATCAAGTGGCAAGACAAGCAAGCAGGTAGAAAGTATGGTTGTGCGTAGAGTGTCAGCTCAGCAGGATTTAGAGTTAATTGCCAAGGCAATTAATAATCTTTCAGATTTGGAATATACACGTATTCTTGTTGAACGATACTGCAGGAATAAAAAGAGGGAAGACTATAGCATTTATTCAGAACTAGGCTACTCATCTAGTGAGTATTATCGGATATTGAACAAAGCTCTGTTAGAGTTTGCGGAGTCCTATCAAGCAAGCAACCTTCTAGTTTACAAGTGATTTCTGGGAAAATCTTGGGAAAAATCTGGGAAAATCTTGGGAGAATTGGAACAGAAAAAGGTGCTAAAATAGTATTATCCAATGATTGGCAACGAACAGTCATGAGGACTCCTAAAAATACAGAGGCTTCGGCCTCTTAGACAGTAAGGACAGGTTAGCAGGTTGTTTGGGTCTCCTTGAAACTTTTACCAAGCGTACGTTTTACTGCTAGACCAGCTGGTTCAATTCCAGCTACTGTCATATTCAATGCCACGACCAGTGGCTTTTTATGTAGGAAGGAGAGGTACATGAAGAAAGTAGAACCAATTCGTGATCTAGATGATATCGAACGAATGAAAAATTATTTAAAATCAAAAAGTGAACGAAACTATATTCTCTTTTTATTTGGAATATACTCAGGTTTACGAGTAAGCGATATTGTTCCTCTTCAAGTAAAACATGTTACCCAAGACAGAATAGAGATCAAAGAGAAAAAGACAGGGAAAGTAAGAAGGTTCGCAGTTAACCCAGAGTTAAGAAAAGCCTTGAACCGCTACATAAAAGAAAACAATCTTGAAAGTTACGACTACCTCTTTCCGAGCAGGAAGAAAGTGAGGGGTGATGGACTTAGAATCAAGCATATAGGAAGAGTAGCTGTGTATCAATTTCTAAATGATGCAGCAAATCATTCTGGACTTGAACACATTGGTACTCACTCGATGAGAAAAACATTTGGGTACCATCACTATAAACAGAATGGTAATATAGCTATCTTAATGCAGATACTTAATCACTCTGCACCAGATATAACATTGGACTATATAGGCTATAATCAAGATGAAATAGATGAAAGTATGCTTACTTTTACGTATTAAAAGCATGTCTATTTATCATATTGAGAAACGGTAAATTCAATAAATCAGAAATGTAGTTGAAGCATTGCCTAGACTGGGTTAAAGCAGGTTCTCTCGAAAGTCACAAAATATAAGATATGTTAAATACAAGAGGGGGTGGGTGCACTAAAAACACCCCTGCTTTGAAAGATACCGAGGGGGTACATTTGAGAATACCAACCCCCTCCCTTAAAAAGAAAGGACCCCCTCCCCAGATGAATACCAACCCCCTCCGAGCGGACCGTAGTGGACCACATAGAGTGGCCTTTGAGAAGAACAAGAAGATTATCTTAAAGACAAGAAATACTTGTGGGATATGTGGTCAGCCTGTAGATAAAGACCTGAGATATCCTCATCCATTAAGTCCAGTCATTGACCACATCGTTCCAGTAAATAAGAACGGACATCCATCTGACATTGCTAATTTGCAGTTGGCGCATTGGCAATGTAATAGACAGAAGTCTGACAAGTTGTACGCTGATGAAAAAACAAATGGAACTAAAATAATTGGCAATAGGAACTTGCCACAGAGTACAGATTGGTTTAAGTATAAGGGTTAAAAACAAAACGTGATTAAAAAAGGACGAGCGGTCCTGCCAAGGTGGGGGGATGCCCCCCCTCCCCCTCAGTGCTTCAGGACTTCACACCGTCACTGTACATTTTTTCTCGCGGGAAATGAAAGGTAGTTGTATAAAATGACATTGAAAGGTATGGGCTATCTCAGGAAGAAGCTAGCCAATTACAAAATGGGTGTAGATACTAGATATAATCAGTATGCTATGCAACACAACGATATAGATGTTGGTATTACGATACCCCCTCAAATCAGGCAACAATATCGGGCAGTCTTAGGTTGGGCTGCTAAGGGTGTTGATAGCCTAGCAGACCGTTTGGTCTTTCGTGAGTTTGCTAACGACGAATTTGAGGCAAATGAAATCTTTGCTCAGAACAATCCAGATGTATTCTTTGATAGCGCGATCCTTTCAGCTCTGATTGGGTCGTGTTGTTTTGTCTACGTCTCGCAAGGAGACGACGATGACGCTCCTAGATTGCAGGTTATCGAGGCAAGCAATGCGACTGGAGTTCTAGATCCTATCACTGGCTTACTGACAGAGGGATATGCAGTCTTGAAACGAGATGATAATGGATATGCTTTGCTTGAGGCTTACTTCACTAGTGATGTGACTTGGTTCTATCCAAAAGATGGTAAGCCGTTTGCAATCGGAAATCCAACGGGTGTTCCTTTGCTGGTGCCAGTCATTCATAGACCTGATGCGGTTCGTCCTTTTGGTCGGTCACGAATTACTCGGGCTGGGATGTACTATCAGAGATATGCTAAACGAACGCTTGAGCGGTCAGATGTGACTGCTGAGTTCTATTCATTCCCTCAGAAGTATGTGTTGGGATTGAGTCAAGATGCTGAGGCGATTGATACTTGGAAAGCGACTGTATCTAGCTTGCTGACGTTTACGAAAGATGATGAAGGGGACAAGCCGAATGTGGGACAATTCACCACATCCAGCATGTCTCCTTTTACTGAGCAGTTACGGACTGCAGCTGCTGGATTTGCTGGGGAAATGGGATTGACCTTGGATGACCTTGGTTTTGTGTCTGACAATCCGTCATCTGTTGAAGCTATCAAGGCTAGTCATGAGAACTTGCGGTTAGCTGGTCGTAAGGCTCAGCGCTCTCTGGGTTCTGGTTTGCTGAATGTGGCTTATGTGGCTACTTGTTTACGTGATGAGTTTCCGTATTTGAGGAAACAGTTCAATAAAACGGTCGTGAAGTGGGAGCCTTTGTTTGAGGCGGACGCTAACATGCTGACCTTGATTGGTGATGGTGTTATCAAACTGAATCAAGCGGTGCCTGGTTATATGGATGCTGAAACCATCCGTGACTTGACTGGAATTAAGGGGTCAGACAAGCCTGCTCCAGTAGTGAAGGAGGGTGCAGATGGTGGAGGATATCGTTCCGAGCCTGCTCAAGAAAATCAAGTCTGAGTTTGAAAGTGCTAGACTAGACAGCGAGGTCTTGAAAGACTTGCTGTCTAAGCTACATCATAGCAAGGCAAGTTATTTGGATGCCAATCAATATGCTATTGAAATTGGGGAGATACTTTCTAAGGCTCTGGGAGCCTCTCTAACGAACGAAACGCTACCAGACGGTAAAATGTATTACAATATCGCTCAACGTGTGCTGACGGACGTTTTGGGGCGAAATTACGAGCTTGTGAGTGATTATACTGAGCAAGTTCAGAAGAATTTGAACTCTGAGGCTAGAATCGGGTTAGCTGCTCAGGTTCCTGAACTTAATCAAGACCGAATTGATGGCCTGGTAAATCGTTTAGCCAGTGAGGAAAGTTTTGATGATGTTCGTTGGCTGTTAGAAGAGCCTGTTGTGAATTTTACTCAGTCAATAATTGATGATAGCATCCAGAAAAATGCGGAATTTCAGCACAAATCTGGTTTGCAGCCTGAGATTGTAAGAAAATCAGCTTATCATTGCTGTGAGTGGTGTCAGGAAGTTCAAGGCATTTACAAATACCCAAGAGTTCCAAAGGATATTTATAGAAGACATCAACGTTGTCGATGCACTGTAGATTATGATCCCAAAAGTGGTAAAGTCCAAAATGTTTGGACAAAAAAATGGAGTAAGGAAGATAGCAACTCTCGCAAAGAGGAGCGAATTAAACTACAAAAACAGTACTCTGAAAAAAATATTGAAAAAAAGAATCTGAATTTAAAAAACAGACAATTGCTCCATTACAAAAATGAGGCTATTGATGCCATTAAGAAAACAGATATGTCCAAAAAAGTTGGGGCGGAGAATTATAAGAAATTCATAGATATTTTTGATACAATCAAAGATGAAAATACGTTGAAGTTGTACCAAAAATTAGGGTCAAAAATAGAATACGAAAAACTAGGTAAAACAGGAAATTTTGCTGAGAAAAATCGTGTACAACTTAACCAAAACGCTTTCGATGGGAAGGTAGTAAAAACTTTAAACAAATACTGGGCTAAACCATTGTCAACCACATTTCATGAAAATGGCCACGCTTTGGACTATTTGGGCTTACAAGCCATAACAAAAGGAAAAAAAGTTGTTATTGGAGAAAAGAATGTACGACTATTTGGAGAAACAACAAAAGTTTCAGTATATGCAACACATAGCTCTCATTTGCCACAATACAATCTAAGAGAAACAATTAGAGAAGATTTATGGAGACGCATTAATGGAGACTTACCGATGATTAAAGAATTAGGCGAGAATCCAAAACAATCCGAAAAGAATAAAATCATTAAGACTGCAAAGGAAAATCAAAAAAAATTTCAGGAGGAGATGAAAGAATTATTCAAAGAAAATCCTTCTGCGGTTGCGAATCTTTCAGATATGGTAGAAGCTACTGGCTGGTATAAAGAGCCTCAACCATTTGGATATGGACATGGTAAGAACTACTGGAAGAAGCCAGGTTCTGCGGAAGCTGAGTTTTTTGCTGAGATTTCTGAACTGATAGCAGTCGACCCTGAGGCGTATCGGGTGGTAAAGGAAATATTACCAAATGCAGTAAATGTTTATCATAAAATTGTTAATGATATTTTGAAAGGAGTCTAAAATGTTTCATGTGATTGATGAGGAAGTAAGTTTGAGAGTAGAAATTGCGGAAGCGAAATATTTAATTCACTTTAGAGAACGATTTCCGTCAGATATTTTCTTTGATGATGAGATAGATTCTGTAACCGCTGAAAAAATTGAAAAGGTGGTTGAAAAATGTATATCTCAAAATAAACCTTACGTTAAACCAGATGGATACGAAGACCGTCTTTATTAATGTAGCACTCGAAAGGGTGCTTTTCTTATGCTTAAAAAGGGGTAACGATGGAAAACACGATTGATTTTTTAGAGAAAAAGTCTAGTCTGGAGCGTGGTGCTTCCGTGAAGGAAATTTTGGAGGAAAATCTTGAGGCTAGTCATGACTACACTTCGGTATTGGTAGTTTCTTTGGATAAAGATGGTGAGATAAATCTTGGCTATAGCTGGGATAGTAGTTTGCAGGCATTGGGAATGCTAGATGTTGCTAAAAACTATATTTTGAACGTGATCAATTAAATCATCCCAGCGATAGGGTTATCATGCGGTACGATTGAAAGGAGCAGTGGATGGCTAGAAAGAAACTTGGCAATCAGAATCCTACTCAATCGGTAATTTTAAAGTACGTCAAGAAAAATTCTAAGGCGAAAGAAGCGGTAGAAATCTATGAGCGGACGGGTCTTTCTTGCTATGCTTGGCAAGTCAACTTGTTGACATCCATCATGGCTGTTGACAAGGATGGTTTGTGGGTTCATCAAAAATTTGGCTACTCTATTCCTCGTCGTAATGGGAAGTCTGAACTCTTGTACCTTTTTGAACTTTGGGGCCTGCATAATGGACTAAATATCCTACACACGGCCCACCGAATATCTACCTCTCATTCCTCTTTTGAAAAGGTTAAACGATATCTTGAAAAAATGGGGTATGTGGATGGTGAGCACTTTAGCTCTATACGAGCCAAGGGACAAGAGCGGATTGAACTGTTTGACGGCGGTGGGATTGTACAATTTCGTACCAGAACTTCAAATGGTGGTTTGGGGGAAGGTTTTGACCTTCTTGTAATCGATGAAGCTCAGGAATATACGACTGAGCAGGAATCGGCGTTGAAATATACGGTAACGGATAGTAGCAATCCTATCACTATTATGTGTGGAACACCTCCAACACCAGTTTCAAACGGGACGGTATTCACAAACTACCGTAAGACTTGCCTGTTTGGTAAAGGAAAATACTCTGGCTGGGCGGAATGGTCGGTCTCTGAGGAAAAAGAGATTGATGATGTCGAAGCCTGGTATAACTCCAATCCCTCTATGGGCTACCATTTGAATGAGCGGAAGATAGAAGCCGAGCTTGGTGATGATAAGCTAGACCATAATGTTCAGCGTTTGGGTTATTGGCCTGAATACAACCAGAAATCTGCTATTTCGGAAACGGAATGGAATGAGTTGTGTGTGGACTCTATGCCTGATTTGTCAGGTAAGTTGTTTGTCGGAGTCAAATATGGTCAAGATGGTGCAAACGTGGCATTAAGTATTGCTGTTCGTACGGTAGATGAGCGGATTTTTGTTGAGACAGTTGACTGTCAGTCAGTCCGTAACGGGAATGACTGGATCTTGGATTTTGTCAAGCGTGCCGATGTGGCTACTATCGTAGTCGATGGGGCAAGCGGTCAGAAAATCCTTGATGAAGAGTTGAAGAAGGAACGCATGAAGAGCGTGATATTGCCAACGGTCAAGGAAATCATCGTGGCTAACTCGATGTGGGAGCAGGGGATTTATCAAAAGACCTTGTGCCATGCTGGTCAACCGTCTTTGAAGAAAATCACAACCAACTGTGAGAAGAGGAACATCGGTTCAAACGGTGGGTTTGGCTATCGCTCGCATTTTGCAGATATGGATATTTCTTTGATGGATAGCGCCTTGCTTGCGCATTGGGCTTGTGTGACAACTAAGCCTAAGAAAAAGCAAAAAATCAGTTATTAAGAAGAGCGGTTGAGAGACTGCTTTTTTTGATGCCTAAAAAATTACCGAACTGCCGGGAAAGCAGGAGAAAGGAGACATGAAGATGTCTGAATTTAAAACGATTGAAACACAGGAAGAGCTAGATAATATCGTGAAGGAACGTATCAGACGTGAACGTGAAAAATTCGCTGATTATGATGATCTCAAGAAACGTGTTTCAGAACTAGAGTCTGAAAACAGTGCTTTGAAATCTACTGTTGAAGATGATAAGCAAACCAGAGCAGGATTAGACGCTCAAATTACTGAATTGCAGGGGCAAGTGAGCAATTATGAAACTGCTAGCTTGCGAACTCGTATCGCTTTACAAAATGGCTTGCCTTATGACTTGGCTGACCGTCTTCAAGGTGCTGACGAAGAGGCATTGAGGGCTGACGCTGAGCGTCTAGCTAGCTTTATGCGTCCAGCAACACCTCCAGCGCCACTAAGAGATACTGAGCCCCCTATCGGTGATGACAAAACTATGCAAATGAAGCAAATGCTTCGAGATTTACAACCAAAAGGAGAATAGAAAATTATGGCAGATAATGCAACGAAAGCTGGAACACTTTTTAAACCAGAATTAGTAAAAGAATTGATTAGCAAAGTGCAAGGACGTTCTGTTCTTGCAAAACTCTCATCTCAGACACCAATTCCATTTAACGGTGTGGAGCAATTTATCTTCAATCTTGAAGGAAATGCTCAAATTGTTGGCGAAGGTGAACAAAAGCAAGCTGGTAAAGCTAAAATCACTTCCAAAGTAATCAAACCGCTTAAATTCGTTTATCAAGCTCGTATCACAGATGAGTTTAAATATGCTTCGGAAGAAAAACAAATGAGCTTCTTGTCAGCATATATGGACGGATTCGCTAAGAAGATTGCAGAAGCCTTTGACCTTGCTGCTCTTCACGGTTTGGAACCAAAAACAATGACAGATGCTTCTTTCCGTGCGACCAACTCATTTGACGGATTGATTACTGGGAATATTGTAAATTATGATGAAGCGCATATTGATGACAACATTGATACTGCAGTTCAAACAATTGTAGCAAAAGGTGGGGAAGTGACAGGTATCGCCTTGTCACCAACGGCAGGTCAAAACTTGGCTAAAATTAAGGTTAACGGTGTTGTTCAATATCCTGAGTTCCGCTTTGGTCAAAATCCTGATTCATTCTACGGCATGAAATCAGATATCAACAAGAATCTTACTGTCACTGGTGGTACTGCTGAAACAGACCACGCTATTGTAGGGGATTTCCAAAACCGCTTCAAATGGGGTTATGCTGAAAATATCCCGATGGAAATCATTGAATTCGGTGATCCTGATGGTGCTGGTCGGGACCTTAAAGCCTACAATGAAATCTGTTTGCGTGCGGAAGCCTTTATCGGTTGGGGTATCCTTGATGAAGATGCCTTCGCTCGTGTGAAAGCGTAAGTTTTATGGCTTTATACCGTGATACGAAAACGGGCGTGATTATCTCCGCTGAGAGTGTTCTTGGTGGAGATTGGGTGCCTGTGGAAGATACGGCACCAAGCGGAGGAGATATGACCGTAGCGGAATTGAAGTCTAGTTTGGATGAATTGGGCATTGATTACGATAAAAGTCTGAAAAAATCCGATTTGGTAGCCTTGTACGAGGAAAACAAGGGTTAAGCTATGGGAAATTTTGCAAAGATTGAAGACTTGGAATTGTTGTGGCGCTCGTTGAAATTTGATGAGCGTGCAAGGGCTGAGGCTCTATTGGAAGTTGTATCTAATTCTTTGCGAGTTGAAGCTGAAAAAGTCGGTAAAGACCTTGATGATATGGTGGCGGAAAGCGTGTCATTCGCTAGTGTTGCCAAGTCTGTCACGGTCGATATCGTGGCACGGACCTTAATGACCTCAACGGACCATGAACCGATGACTCAGGTATCTGAGAGTGCTTTGGGTTATTCGTTTAGTGGCTCTTACCTTGTTCCTGGAGGCGGTCTCTTTATCAAAGACACCGAACTTAAAAGGCTTGGTTTGAAGAAAAAACAACGATATGGAGCGATTGAAATTTATGACCTACCTAAAAGGAATCCCTGTCATTTTAGTGGACAAGGTAGAAACTGGTAACGATGATTTCGGTCATCCAATCTATCGTGATGTTGAGATTGAGGTTCAAAATGTATTGGTAGCGCCAACTTCATCAGAGGACGTCATCAATCAAATGAACTTGACTGGGAAAAAGGCGGAATATACACTTGGTATTCCTAAAGGGGATACTAATAAGTGGGAAAATCGTGAGGTAAAGTTTTTTGGTCGAAAATGGCGGACAATCGGCCTTCCTCAAGAGGGGATTGAGTCAATGATTCCATTGTCTTGGAATAGAAAGGTAATGGTCGAAGTTTATGAGTGATATGAAATTCCAATTAAATCCAGCTGGCGTGTCTGCTTTGCTACGTTCTTCCGAAATGCAGGGCATTTTGAGAGAAAAGGGGCAAGGGATTGCAAGCCGAGCTGGTGAGGGGTTTGAATTGACCGTATCGCCAGGGCAGAAGCGTGCCAATGCAAAGATTAGTACGACTGACATCAAGAGCATGGTCAGAAATAAAAAACATAATATTTTACTGAAGGCTATGAGATGATCGAATTAGTTATAAAGAAATTTTTGGACGGACAGTTAGATGTTCCGTCTTTTTTTGAGCATAAACCGAAAATGCCTGAAAGTTATGTCATTTTAGAAAAGACTGGAAGCGGTGGAAGCGACTACGTTCATTCCGCCACATTCGCTTTTCAAAGTTATGCACCATCACTCGAAAAGGCTGCTGAGCTGAATGAGAAAGTCAAGAAAGTAGTTGAGAATCTCATTACAGTCAACGAAGTCAGCGGTGTGCATCACAATAGTGACTACAACTTTACAGACACGGAAACGAAGCAATATCGCTATCAAGCGGTATATGACATTAATTATTTTTAAAAAGGAGGTGTAGTTTTGGCGCCAGAATTAGAAGCACCAGAAGTAAGAACACCAAATGCAGAATCAACAGGAGGAAAGAATATGACGACTGCATCAGCATCAAATGTAACGGCTGCTAAGCCTAAAATTGGAGGAGCAGTATCTACTGCACCAACTGGAACAAATCTACCACTAAATGCCAAAACAGTATTGGATGCTGCATTTAAAACGCTAGGTTACATTTCAGAAGATGGGGTGACCAATGAGAACTCGCCAGAAAGCGAAGTAGTTAAAGCGTGGGGCGGACAAACAGTCTTGTCTTCTCAAACTGAAAAAAAAGACACCTTCAAATACAAATTGATTGAAGGTCTGAACGTTGAAGTCTTGAAAGAAGTGTATGGGCCAGATAACGTTTCAGGAACGCTTGAAACAGGTATCACTGTCAAAGCTAACGGTAAAGAATTGCCAGAACATAGCTTGGTTATTGATACATTGTTGAAAAACGGCTATGCAAAACGTGTTGTGATTCCTCGTGGTAAGGTGAGTGAAATTGGCGAAATCAGCTATAAAGACGGCGAACCTATCGGCTATGAATTGACGATCACTGCATTACCAGACAATAGTGAGAACACTCACTACGAATACATTCAAGGAGCGTAAAATAGATGAGTAAAACATTCAAAGGGGAAACGAAGTCAGGTTTTAAATTCGAAATTTCTGAGCGTCGTTTAAATAACTATGAATTGTTGGAATTGATTGGTGAAGTTGACGAAGGACAAGGTCAAGTCTTTCCTAAAGTTGTAAAACTTTTATTCGGAGATGAGCAAGCCAAGGCTTTTAAAGACCATCTAAGAGAAGAAGATGGCATCGTGCCAAATGATAAAATGGCAGATGAAATCAAGAGTGTTTTTGAATCAGTTAACGGCTTAAAAAAATCCTAGTCCTCGCTCAGATGATTAATTTGGACGAAGATGCCCTTGTCTGTGACTTGGCGGAAACCTACCAGATATACGACTACAAACAGCTACCTTTAAATCAGGTGGCTGTTTTTGCGTATGGTTTGCGCGACGATTCACGGATAAAGCAGATCATGTCTGACCAAATCGTCCCTCTTGAAACGACGTTACTTGCAAATATCGTAGACAGACTGTCTCTTTCTTTGTGGTTGCAAACCAAGGATGGCCAAAAGGGTGTTAATCGCCCGACATCAATCGCTGAATTGCTAACAAAAAATCACAAAGAAGAGAGTGACGAAAGGGATTATCTCGTCTTTGAATCTGGTGAGGACTTTGAAAACTATCGCAAGGTTTTACTTGCGAAAACAGGAGGTGAGGAATAGTGGCGACCGAATTAGGAAAAGCCTATGTACAAATCATTCCATCCGCTAAAGGCATTAGTGGCATGATTCAAAAGGAAATGGGTGGTGAAGTTGCCTCAGCTGGCGTTAGCGCAGGTGAATCCCTCGGATCTAAAATGATGGGCGCTGTTTCAGGAGTTATTGCTGCTGCTGGAATTGGTCAGGCAATCGGAGCATCAATAAATGAAGGTGCTGCTCTTCAACAATCGCTTGGTGGTATCGAAACCCTATTTAAAGGCTCAGCCGATAAAGTCAAAGGCTTTGCGAACGAGGCCTACAAAACAACAGGTCTATCAGCCAATGCCTATATGGAAAATGTTACAGGCTTCTCAGCTAGCCTGTTGCAGTCGCTAGGTGGAGATACAGATAAGGCAGCAGAAACAGCTAACATGGCTATGATTGATATGTCAGACAATGCTAATAAGATGGGGACATCTATGGAAAGCATCCAGCTGGCTTATCAAGGCTTCGCCAAGCAAAACTACACCATGCTCGACAACTTAAAACTCGGTTACGGTGGTACGAAACAAGAAATGCAACGGCTTTTGTCCGACGCAGAAAAACTGACAGGCGTTAAGTATGACATGAATAACTTGTCAGACGTTTATAGTGCCATCCACGCCATTCAAGAGAATTTAGATATCACTGGTACTACAGCGCGAGAGGCAGCAACAACTTTCACCGGATCATTTGAATCCATGAAGGCAGCTGCTCAAAATGTGCTTGGGAAGTTATCTTTGGGTGAGGATATCCAGCCTGCTTTACAAGCCTTAATGGAAACGACATCCACATTTCTCTTTGGAAATCTAATTCCGATGATTGGAAATATTTTGAAGCAAATTCCTAACCTTATTTTAGGAGGAATCAAGGGTGTTTTCAGTGGAATCTTTGGCGAAGGTCTAGGAAGTATCATGGGTGGTATCGTTACCGCTCTTGGTTCTGCATTTTTAGCTTTTAAAGCATTTTCGGCAGTCTCGGGATTGCTATCTGGAATACCTGCTGTCTTAACGACAATTAAAACAGCAGTCACGGGTCTATTTACTGCTATGAGTGCCAATCCAATCGGAATTGCAATCGCTGCGATTGCTGCATTAACTGCAGGCTTGGTTTATTTCTTCACTCAAACTGAGATGGGGAGACAAATCTGGCAAGGCTTCATGGATTGGTTCTCTGGTGTGTGGCAGTCTGTCGCACCAGTCTTGACCGAAGTTTGGAATGGTATTGTTGAAACAGCAACAACCGTCTGGAACAATATGATGGCTGTTGTTGCTCCGATTATCCAAGCAGTTGTTGATTTTATTAGGTCTGTTTGGGACGGTATTTCACTATGGTGGACTGAAAATCAAGGTTTGATTCAACAAACGTTCACAACGGTTTGGAACGCAATCCAGACAGTTATTCAGACGGTTATGCCGATTATTCAATCCATTATTGAAACCGCAATGAATATCCTTGCTCCTTTCATTGAAGCGACGTGGAACAATATCTGCACTGTAGTAACAACAGTTTGGGAATTGATTAAGATTGCTATTCAGACGGCTATGGATGTTATTAGTGGCATCATAAAAGCAGTCATGGCTATCATCAATGGTGACTGGGGCACAGCTTGGAATGCTATAAAGGGTGTCGGTGAGGCCATCTGGAAAGGATTGTCTGCTGCAGGTAAGGCTATCTTTGATGGTTTTGCTCAGATATTATCTAACATCTGGAACACGATCAAATCTGTCGCAAGCAGTGCTTGGGAAGGCTTGAAATCAACTGTCTTAGGTCTGATTGATGGACTTGTCCAAGGCGCTCAGCGAGCATGGGAAAGTATGAAGCAAGGTGTTAGTGACCTTGTAAGTAATGTTACGAGTATCTTTGACGGCATTCGAAACATTGACCTTTGGGAAGCTGGTAAGGCTATCCTTGATGGATTTTTAAATGGTTTGAAATCCGCTTGGAGTGCGGTTACTGACTTTGTCGGTGGTATTGCTGGGTGGATTGCTGACCATAAAGGACCTATTGAATATGACCGCAAGCTCTTGATTCCTGCTGGTAATGCGATTATGCAAGGTTTGGATAGAGGGTTGCAGGACCGTTTCAAAGGTGTTAAGAAATCTGTTAGTGGAATGGCTGGCGAAATCTCAAATGCATTTTCAAACGATGATTTTGGTTTGAGTGGAACACCTACCATTGCCAAGAATATTGAAGCAAGTTTGGCCATGCCAAGCGCTCAAATCGAGGCAAAAGACAGTCAAACCGTGTCTGAGATAGCGATTCTGAGAGCAAGTATGGAGAAGATCCTTACTGCTATCCTTGAAAAGCCGTCAGATACTTACCTGGACGCTGATAAAATTTCAATGAGCGTCTACCAACGCCAAGGTGCAATTTATGCTAGGGAGGGAATTTAATGGAATACATGATTATCAATGATTTCAATACTTCAACCATTCCTAAATGTGTGGTGACCGATTTTGGCGAGGTAGAGGCTGCTAAACCTAAAGTCTCGGAAACAGCTACCCTGTTTGGGGTTAACGGGAATTACCGTGTCTTGGACGGTGCTTATGAGAGTTACGAAAGGACTTTTGCATTTTACCTTCCAAGGACGGTAGACCCGTCTAAAATCGTTGAGAGATTCCAACCAAATGATAATATGCTAGAGTTTAGCTACCAGCTAGGCTCTTTATTTTATGCTGACTTCGTCAGTGCAAAATACAAACCTCATGGGATGCATGGCTGGAAACTAGAAATCAAGCTGAGTATGCAACCATTCCGTTATCAGAAAAATGTTGCTCCTCTTATCTTTACCGCAAGCGGTAATGTCAACAATCCAGGATCTGTCTATAGTGAGCCTGTGATTGAGATTGAGGGAGACGGAGATGTTTCTTTGACTATCGGACGGACAACTATGCACTTGACCATTAGACGAAAAGTGACCATTGATTGTAGGCATAAGAAACAAAATATCTATAATGCAGATGGTGCGGTTCAAAATACGCTACGTAAACGTGGAGGCTTCTTTGAGTTGGCAGTTGGTAATAACGGTCTGGTCTTTACTGGTGCGGTTCGTAAGGTCACAGTTCGGCCGAATTGGAGGTATATCTTATGATTTATCTTACTGAAGGCAATACGCCTTTAAATGAGGCCTACAATGATGAAATCGTTCAGGAGCGGAACAATACCTATCAACTGACCTTTCGCTTTCCTACATCGGATCCCAAGTGGGAATTACTGAAAGAGGAAACCTTTTTGACAGCTGATGACCTGCATGGTGAGCAGGATTTTTATATTTTTGAGGTTGAAAAGCAACAAGGATATATCCAAGTCTATGCCAATCAGGTTATCAGCCTGTTAAATAACTACATCGTCAGCTCTATCGATGTGGATCGTGTCAGTGGGACGAGGGTATTGAGTGCATTGGCTGGTAGTATTACCAGAACCAATCCCTTTTCTTTTTTCTCGGATATTGACGACAGGCATACGCTCAACATCAAGGATAAGAATGCGATGGAGGTCTTGGCCAAAGACAAGCATTCTATCCTTGGTCAGTGGGGCGGAGATATGGTGCGAAATGGCTATAATTTACGCTTGTTGAAAAATGGCGGTTCAGAGAATGAATCGCTTTTTATGTACAAGAAAAACCTGTCTAGCTACCAGCATAAGACCTCAACGAAATCGCTGAAAACTCGGATAACCTTTAAAACGACAGTTAAAGGTGAGGGAGAGAAGGCGCCTGACGTTGATTACGTAGTGGTGATTGATAGTCCCTTGCTTGGGAAATATAGCCAAATCTATGAAGCAGTTGTTGAGGTCAATGATCAGAATGTCAAAGACCAAGCTAGTTTGATTGAATACGGTAAGCAGTATTTTCGGACAAGTATGTGCGACATGCTGGAAGATAACCTTGAAATCTCGGTTGTCGGCCAGAGTGATGTTGCAGTTCGGATGTTCGATGTGGTCAGTATCTACCACGAGTGGTATGGTCTTGATGTTCGTAAGAAGATTACGAAATACACCTATTCACCAATGGCGAAACGTCTAAAATCAATTGGTTTTGGGACGTTCCAGTCAAGTCTTGCGAATGCAATCGGTGGGATTGTAAATGATGCCGTTTTGAATGAAAGTCGAAATCTACATAAGATTTTTGAAGAACGTTTGAAAAAGGAAATCGCAAACGCTGATCGTGCATTTGATGCTGAATTTGCCAAGCGTGAGAAAGCTATCACGGATGCCATCGAGCAGTACAAGGCTAAGGCCGAAGAATTTGGCGCTAAAATCCACGAAGAAATGGAAAAAGAGCGTCCTGAGTTCGTGAAGCGTATCCGTGATGAACTGATGAGTGGTGCGGACTCAATCGCTGAATTAAGCAAGAAACTTGAGCAAGTCAGCGAGACTGCAAGGGTCAATGCTAGTTTGATTGGCGGTGACGGGAATACTCAATACAATAAGAACCGCTTGAATGGTGGCACGGCTAAAAAAATCAGTTATGGAACGGATTTCGTAGAAGTCGGTCACAATGGAGAGGGTTTTGAAATTGGTAAGAAATACGTTATAAGCTGGTCAGCTACCTGTACACCTTACGGCAAAACAGATGTGACTGTGGTAGTGAATAAGCCTACATTTTATGGCGGCCACGTTCATCTTGCGCCTGCTAATTCGGTCATGCCAGCGATTGACAAAGACCTTGTCCAAAAAGAGGAGCAGGTCTTAGCAGTCTACTACGGTGCCTATCGTCTTACCTTCTCAGGGGACTGGTATCAGAACGTAGAGCAGTCTGTGATGATTGACAATCAGACAAGACGGATTGAACTAGCGCCAGTCTACAAGACGGTAGCTGACGGACAAAATTCAAGATATGACGGAAGTTGGAACGAGAATCCAACTTTTATTTTTGACGGAGGAAAAACATGACGGAAACAATCCCAGTAAGGGTACAGCACAAGCGCATGTCAGCGAGTGACTGGGCAAGTAGCACTCTGGTCTTACTTGATGGGGAGTTAGGCGTTGAGAGCGACACAGGCAAGGTCAAGGTCGGAAATGGCCGTGACCGATTCTCAGCTCTTCAATATCTGACTGGTCCCAAAGGAGACCGTGGAGAGACGGGGCCAGCAGGACCAAGAGGTGCTGATGGTGTTGTGCGTTTTGAAGGTTCAGCCGCAGAGCGTGCTTTAGAGCAGTATGCCAAAAAGTCTGAAACGCCAGTTTATCGCATTGCTAAAGGAGATATCTATGGTGCAAATATCGGCTCAGTAGCAACAATAAAAACAACCGATATCATGAACCCTGACGGTATCAAGGTAGGGGATATTGTTGAAGACCTTTGGACGAACAACAGTACTGTAGATTATGAATTTTGGAAGGTGACGGCTATCAACGGTACTAACATTAATGTTCAAAAAATTGGTAAGAGAACATTCGTTATTTCTTACAATGACACAGACGTTAAGCGCCGTATCACAGCTCTGGAGAGTCGTCCTACATTTGACACGTTGACTCAGACACAACGAAATAGCTTGCGAGGACCAGAAGGTGCTAGAGGTCCAGCGGGTCCAGCAGGTCCCAGAGGTGCAGACGGAGCTAGAGGTGCAGATGGAGCACCTGGTCAAAACATCATCAACCAAAATGGTGGACAAGCGATGAAATACTGGGCTGGAACAAGGTCTCAATATGACGCAATTTCTAACAAAGATGCTAATACCA
>CAURCY010000006.1:0-25522 GCA_963523355.1 uncultured Streptococcus sp. | reverse complement strand
TATCGAGCCGAGGGAAAAGAGGGAATACTTACAACCCAAGTAACTGTAAAAGCTTATGATGAAGATAAGCAACCGATTAACTTCGCAAATTTATTAGATTCCTTAATCGTTTCAGAATATCAAATGGAACCGAATCTTTGGGAGGTCTCCCATGATTGATCTCTATCTAAGTAAAAATAGCCAAAGAAATCAACTTCTTTTAGACTTTTTCCAAAACTATGGTATCGAGGTATCTTGTCATTCAGTTTCTGAAATGACAAGGGATAAATTAATAGAGATGATGAGTTATTCTTCAGATTGTTTTGAGTTTTTATCTCCCAATTTATTGCGATTTAAGAACCGTGACAATCTAAGATTAACGGATTTCGTTGAGATGATTTTAAAAAATCCTGAACTAACCATCAGACTTCCTCTTGCGGTTTCAAATAAGCGAGTTTATCCAAATCTGAATTTGGAAGAGGCTAGAGCTCTATTGCCAAGAGATACGAAACAATTGATTTACATGGAACAAACACATTATTTATCTAACTAAAGGAGAAGTAATATGGCTGAACGATTTTGGGAGAACTTGTCCATTATTTTGGCTGAAAGAAATATCAGCTGGATTGAGTTAACCAGAAAAATGTTTGCGGGAGAGTTTCACTATCCAAGTGAATTGAATCGTTTGTATCAAAAGATTCGCCACTATAAGATGGAACAACGAATGCCTCAAAGTCCATGGGTAGAAAGGATTGTGCAGGTATTAGATTTAGATTATGAAGATTTATTTCGGAGGTAACTATGAAAAGAATAATTCCAGTTTATATATTTCAACAAGTAAATGCCCTATTGGTATCCCTATATTTACTGAAATTTCTTTGTATCGGTGAGTTAACTATACTACAGATTCTCTATGGTGCGTCGCTCATTTCTTTTTTATGGATGTATGGTCAACGTAAACAAGTGGCCAAGGTCAATATGAAAACTAGGATAAAATGGCTTGGTATTGGATTCGTTAGCCTACTGATTATAAGTCTATGTTTTAGTCTAATTCATGCTCAAGGAAGCACGAATCAAGCAAACTTAATTGGGCTTCAACATCAAGTTCCTTGGTTTTCATTTTTATTGTTCTTAATCAATGCGAGTATGGTTGAAGAATTTTTGTATCGAGAAATTTTATGGAACTTGGTCAGAAAATTAGATATTCGAGTTGCTTTGACAAGTGTTTTATTTGCCTTAGTACATCATCCAGGAACCATTCTAGCTTGGTGTTTATATGTTTCACTTGGGATGTTTTTAGGGATGGTGCGCTATAAATCTGACTTATGGGGAAGTATGGGTCTACATTTGGTATGGAACCTACTAGTTTATAGTTTGCTACTTTTTTAAAATAGGTGATCTGATTTATCTCATAAATCAGTAGTTTTTATAGGATTATTTTTAATTCGGAAACAATAATTTATTAACAGCATAAAATAAAGAAACTAGGAACATTTTTTCTATTTTTTTAGAAATAAAATGTTGTATAGAAGTTCCGAAAGAAATAATAAAATCAAAATAAAAATTAATAAAATAGGTATATATGAACAAATTATCAGCGACAAATGTTCTTGCAAGACATAAAATACAAATAAAAAGAATAAATAATTGTTATATTTTTATATTTGTTGTTCTGTTATAAAATGAAAGAAATTGGAAACTAGTTTCTAAATCATGAAAAATATTGAAAAAAAAAAAAATAAGTGTTAAAATAAAGAATGTAAACGTTTACTTTAACAAAGGAGAGCTCATATGTTACTACAAAAAGAACTAATTCCAATGATAGAAGCTAACTTACCAAATATGGCATATTCTGAAAAAGACATTGCTATATTCTTCTTAAAACAGCAACCTCTGAATAATTATTCATGCGAGGCGTTGTGCGAATGCCTTAATGTATCCAAAGCAACATTGACTCGATTTGCGAAAAAATGTGGTTTTAAAGGTTTTAGGCAATTCATTTTCAAATACCAAGAGATGATTCGTGAGAAAGAAAAGTTAGCATTGTATACAGAGGCTACAGAAAAAGTTTTATCCGACTATGAAGAAATGTTGAGGAAAACTTACTCGGTTCTTGATGAAGTTCAACTTGAGCGTATTGCTGAGATGATAGAAAATGCTGAGCGTGTATATCTTTATGGTGAAGGAAGTTCATTTCTTGCTTTACAAGAAATGAAGATGAGGTTTATGCGTCTCGGAGTCATTGGCGAAGTATTATCAGACGCGGATATGATTTTGTGGAATAGCTTATTACTTAATGAAAATTGCCTCGTCATTGGAGCATCCGTTTCAGGTCAAACTGATATTGTACTAGAAGGTCTTCAAAAAGCTGCGGATAAAGGCGCTAAAACAGTTTTAATGACTACAAGAAATTTTGACGAAGAAGATTGTTTCTTTGATGAATTATTGTTATTAGCTTCGATCAATCATCTCTCGTATGGCAATCGCATATCACCTCAGTTTCCAATACTTTTAATTACAGACTGCTTATTCTCTCATTATCTGGAAAGTCCAGAGAGACAATATTATTACAATCAATCTATTATCCATAAGGAGGAATAATAAAATGAGCCAAATTTGGACTAAAGAAAAATTTATAAGTCAAGTCCATGGTGGAGTCATTGTTTCTTGTCAAGCTTTACCCGGTGAACCCCTTTATAATGAAGAATTTAGCTTGATGCCTTTTATGGCTAAAGCAGCTTTAGAGGCAGGAGCAGTGGGCATTCGCGCAAATTCTGTGCGTGATATTAAAGCAATTCAGAAAGTAGTAGATTTACCAATAATTGGAATTATCAAAAGAGATTATCCACCTCAAGAACCATATATTACTGCTACGATGAAAGAAGTAGATGAACTTGTAGAATGCGGAACAACAGTCATTGCATTTGATGCAACTTTAAGACCAAGATATGATGGCTTAGTTGTCAGTGAATTTATCAAAAAAATAAAAGAAAAATATCCTAATCAATTGTTGATGGCGGATGTAAGTAATTTTGATGAAGGTCTCTATGCATTTAAATCAGGCGTTGATTTTGTTGGTACAACATTATCAGGCTACACAAGTACAAGTGTACAATCAGATGAGCCTGATTTTGAACTAATGAAAAAATTGGCTGATTTTAATATTCCGGTAATTGCCGAAGGAAAAATTCATTATCCAGAACAATTAAAAAAAGCTTATAGTTTAGGTGTTACCAGTGTTGTCATTGGTGGAGCAATTACACGTCCAAAAGAAATTGCTCAGCGATTTATTAATGTCATCAAATAAAAAACAATATAAAGGAGAAATCTGATGAAAGATTTAACTAAATACAAAGGCGTTATTCCTGCATTTTATGCTTGCTATGATGAAAATGGTGAAATTAGCCAAGAACGTGTAAAAGCTCTGGTGCAATATTTCATTGACAAAGGTGTAAAAGGTATCTATGTAAATGGTTCTTCAGGTGAATGTATTTACCAAAGTGTAGAAGATCGTAAACAAATTATTGAAGCTGTTATGGAAGTTGCTAAAGGTAAATTAACAGTTATCAACCATGTTGCATGTAATAACACGAAAGATAGTATTGAATTGGCAAAACATTCAGAAAGTGTTGGAGTCGATGCTATTGCTGCTATCCCACCTATTTACTTCAAATTGCCAGAATATTCAATCGCAGCATATTGGAATGCAATGAGTGAAGCTGCGCCAAATACAGATTTTATCATTTATAATATTCCACAATTGGCAGGAGTTGCGTTGACTGGTAGTTTGTATGCAACAATGCGTCAAAATCCTCGTGTGATTGGAGTTAAAAATTCTTCTATGCCTGTACAAGATATTCAAATGTTTGTAGCTGCAGGTGGAGAAGATTACATTGTATTCAATGGTCCAGATGAACAATATCTTGGTGGTCGCTTGATGGGAGCAGAAGCTGGTATTGGTGGTACTTATGGCGTTATGCCAGATTTGTTCTTGAAATTGGAAAGTTTGATTCAAGAACGAGATTTAGATACTGCTAAAAAACTTCAATATGCTATTAATGAAGTTATCTATAAGATGGTATCAGGTAAGGCAAATATGTATGCTGTAGCAAAGGAGGTTTTGCGTCTAAATGAAAAACTTGATTTAGGTTCTGTTCGTCAACCCTTAGAAGCATTGGCAGAAGGTGACTTGGAAGTTGCAAAACAAGCAGCAGAACTTATTCAACAAGCGCGAAAAGAATTTTTATAATAAATAAAATCAATATGGAGATATGTTATGGGCACAACAGGATTTACAATAATTGACTTAATTATCTTGATTGTTTATTTACTTGCGGTGTTAGTTGCGGGTATCTATTTCTCAAAAAAAGAGATGAAAGGAAAAGAGTTCTTTAAAGGAGATGGTTCGGTTCCTTGGTATGTTACTTCGGTATCCATTTTTGCCACAATGCTCAGTCCGATTTCCTTCTTGGGACTCGCTGGTAACTCTTATGCAGGTAGCTGGATTTTATGGTTTGCTCAATTAGGGATGGTTGTAGCTATTCCACTGACAATTCGTTTTATCTTACCTATCTTTGCACGGATAGACATCGATACGGCATATGATTACTTGGATAAACGTTTTAATTCTAAAGCACTTCGTATTATTTCAGCACTCTTGTTTATTATTTATCAATTGGGACGTATGTCTATCATTATGTACCTCCCATCAGCTGGTTTATCAGTATTGACAGGAATTGACATCAATATTTTGATTATTTTGATGGGTGCAATTGCAATTGTTTATTCTTATACTGGTGGTCTAAAATCCGTATTATGGACAGACTTTATTCAAGGTGTGGTTCTGATTAGTGGTGTCGTTGTAGCTTTATTTGTACTGATGGCTAATATTAAAGGTGGCTTTGGTGCAGTAGCAGAAACATTAGCAAACGGGAAATTCCTTGCTGCAAATGAAAAACTTTTCGATCCTAACTTGCTTTCAAACTCCATCTTCTTAATTGTGATGGGTTCAGGTTTTACAATCTTGTCTTCCTATGCTTCATCTCAAGATTTGGTTCAACGTTTTACTACAACACAAAATATTAAGAAACTTAATAAAATGTTGTTCACAAATGGTGTCTTGTCACTTGCAACTGCAACAGTCTTTTACTTGATCGGTACAGGCTTGTACGTATTCTATCAAGTACAAAATGCAGGTAGTGCAGCTAGCAATATTCCTCAAGACCAAATCTTTATGTACTTTATTGCATACCAGTTACCAGTAGGTGTCACAGGTTTGATCTTGGCAGCGATTTATGCAGCAGCTCAATCAACTATTTCAACTGGTTTGAACTCTGTTGCAACTTCATGGACATTGGATGTTCAAGATGTCATTTCTAAAAATATGTCAGACGATCGTCGTACGAAAATTGCACAATTCGTATCTCTAGCAGTAGGTTTATTCTCAATTGTTGTTTCCATTATCATGGCTCATTCAGATATTAAATCTGCATACGAATGGTTCAATAGTTTCATGGGGCTTGTACTTGGTCTACTTGGTGGTGTATTCATTCTTGGTTTTGTTTCTAAAAAAGCAAATAAACAAGGTGCTTATGCAGCGCTGATTGTATCAACCATCGTTATGGTATTTATTAAATACTTCCTTCCTCCAACAGCTGTTAGCTACTGGGCATATTCATTGATTTCAATTTCTGTATCAGTAGTTTCAGGTTATATTGTATCTGTTCTTACTGAAAATAAAGTATCTGCACCTAAATATACAACGATTCATGATATTTCAGAAATTAAAGCGGATTCAAGTTGGGAAGTTCGTCACTAGTCACTAATAGAAAAGAGAAAATAATATGATTATTTCTGAACAATCTGATTTTAGACGATATGCTTCTGTCAATAAACATTTTTCAAAAGTCTGTGATTTTTTAGAAAATACAAATTTGACAGATTTAGTTGATGGAAAAATTGATATTGACGGGGAAAATGTTTTTGCAAATTGTATGACTTATCTAGCTGATGGAGTTCCAGGAGATATTTTTGAAACTCATAAGAAATATTTAGATATTCATATTGTTGTTGAAAATACAGAAAAAATGGCAGTAACTTCCCCAGTTCGTGCTCAGTCACGTGTACCTTTTAGCGAAGAGAAGGATATTGCTTTTTACGATAGCAAAGACTATCAAATTGTTGAATTGCTTCCAGGGAATATGTTGGTGACTTTTGAAGAAGATCTTCACCAACCAAAGATTCATTGCAATGATGAAAGTGTTAAAAAACTTGTTATCAAAGTTTTAAACGAGGAAAAATAAAATGAAAAAAAATATTAAACAATATGTAACCTTAGGTACTGTAGTGGTATTATCAGCATTTGTTGCTAACTCAGTTGCAGCTCAGGAGACTGAAACTTCTGAAGTATCAACACCAGAGTTGGTGCAACCTGTTTCACCAACGACTTCGATTTCGGAAGTACAACATAAATCGGGTAACTCTTCGGAAGTTACTGTACAACCTCGAACAGTTGAAACTACTGTTAAGGATCAATCTTCCACAGCGGATGCGATTTCGGGAGTACAACCTAAATCGGATAATTCTTCGGAAGTTACTGTACAACCTCGAACAGTCGAAACTACTGTTAAGGATCCATCTTCTACAGCGGAAGAAACTCCTGTCTTAGAAAAAAATAATGTTACTTTAACAGGGGGCGGAGAAAACGTTACTAATGAGTTAAAGGATAAACTTACTAGCGGTGACTTTACTGTAGTGATTAAGTACAATCAGTCTAGTGAGAAAGGTTTACAAGCTTTGTTTGGAATATCTAATTCTAAACCCGGTCAACAAAATAGTTATGTAGATGTGTTCCTTAGAGACAATGGTGAATTGGGAATGGAAGCGCGTGATACTTCTTCCAATAAAAATCACCTAGTATCCAGACCTGCTTCAGTTTGGGGTAAGTACAAACAAGAGGCTGTGACTAACACTGTTGCAGTAGTAGCAGATTCAGTCAAAAAAACATATTCTTTATATGCTAATGGTACAAAAGTAGTAGAAAAGAAAGTGGATAACTTCCTAAGCATCAAGGATATTAAAGGTATTGATTACTATATGCTTGGGGGAGTGAAACGTGCAGGAAAAACGGCGTTTGGTTTTAACGGAACACTAGAAAATATCAAATTCTTTAATAGTGCATTGGATGAAGAAACTGTTAAAAAGATGACAACAAACGCTGTTACTGGACATTTAATTTATACGGCTAATGATACAACAGGTTCTAACTATTTCCGTATTCCAGTTCTGTATACTTTTAGCAATGGTCGGGTATTTTCAAGCATTGACGCTCGTTACGGTGGAACTCATGATTTCTTGAATAAAATTAATATTGCTACAAGTTATAGTGATGATAATGGTAGGACATGGACTAAACCAAAATTAACATTGGCATTCGATGATTTTGCGCCAGTACCATTAGAATGGCCTCGTGAAGTTGGTGGACGTGACTTACAAATCAGCGGTGGTGCAACCTATATTGACTCTGTTATTGTTGAAAAAAAGAACAAACAAGTACTCATGTTTGCTGATGTGATGCCTGCTGGAGTAAGTTTTAGAGAAGCTACTAGAAAAGATTCAGGTTATAAACAAATTGATGGTAATTATTACCTTAAATTAAAGAAACAAGGTGATACTGATTACAATTATACTATTCGTGAGAATGGTACTGTATACGACGATCGTACCAACAGACCAACTGAATTTTCAGTAGATAAAAAATTCGGTATTAAACAAAATGGTAATTATTTGACGGTAGAGCAATATTCGGTTTCATTTGAAAATAATAAAAAGACTGAATATCGTAATGGGACTAAAGTCCATATGAATATCTTCTACAAAGATGCATTGTTTAAAGTAGTGCCAACGAACTATATTGCATATGTTTCTAGCAATGATCATGGCGAATCTTGGTCTGCACCAACTTTATTACCTCCTATAATGGGACTTAATCGGAATGCGACATATTTAGGTCCTGGACGTGGAATCATTGAAAGCTCAACTGGACGTATTCTTATTCCGTCTTACACTGGTAAAGAGTCTGCGTTCATTTATAGTGACGATAATGGAGCATCTTGGAAAGTTAAAGTAGTGCCACTTCCTTCTAGTTGGTCAGCAGAAGCACAATTTGTAGAATTGAGTCCAGGAGTAATTCAAGCATATATGCGTACAAATAATGGTAAAATTGCATATTTAACAAGTAAAGACGCAGGTACTACTTGGAGTGCACCGAAATATTTGAATTTTGTTTCAAATCCAAGTTATGGAACACAATTATCAATCATCAATTATAGCCAATTGATTGATGGTAAAAAGGCTGTCATTTTAAGTACTCCAAACTCCACAAATGGTCGTAAACACGGACAAATTTCGATTGGTCTAATTAATGATGATAACACAATTGATTGGCGTTATCATCACGATGTTGATTATAGTAACTATGGATACTCATATTCAACATTGACAGAGTTACCAAATCATGAAATTGGATTGATGTTTGAAAAATTTGATTCATGGTCTCGTAATGAACTTCATATGAAAAATGTTGTACCATATTTAACATTTAAGATTGAAGATTTGAAAAAGAATTAAAGCTGAAATTTAAAAATATATAGAAAGAGGATAAAAATTATGGTAAATTACGGTATTGTTGGAGCTGGATATTTTGGAGCTGATTTGGCTCGCTCAATGAACAAAATTGAAGATGCAAAAGTGGTTGCGGTATTTGACCCAAATCATGGAGAAGAAGTTGCTCAAGAGTTGGGATCAGATGTTTGTGCAAGTTTAGATGAACTTGTAGCACGTGAAGATATTGATTGTGTGATTGTAGCTTCACCTAGCTACCTTCACCGTGAACCTGTTGTGAAAGCTGCTCAACATGGCAAACACGTATTTTGTGAAAAGCCAATTGCATTGTCTTATGAAGATTGTAAAGCCATGGTTGACGCATGTAAAGAAAATAATGTTATCTTTATGGCTGGCCACATCATGAACTTCTTTAACGGTGTACACCATGCTAAAGAATTGATTACTCAAGGTAAAATCGGTAAAGTTCTTTATTGCCATGCCGCTCGTACAGGTTGGGAAGAACAACAACCTACTGTATCATGGAAGAAACTTCGTTCTCAATCTGGAGGACATTTGTACCACCATATTCATGAATTAGATTGCATTCAGTTTATCATGGGAGGACTTCCTGAAAAAGCGACAATGGTAGGAGGCAATGTATATCATAAAGGTGAAAACTTTGGTGATGAAGATGATATGCTCATTGTAAACCTAGAATACTCTGATGATCGTTATGCTGTTTTGGAATATGGTAATGCTTTCCGTTGGGGTGAACACTACGTCTTGATTCAAGGAACTGAAGGAGCTATCAAACTTGACTTGTTCAATACTGGAGGTACTCTTCGTGTTAAAGGCGAAGGAGAATCACACTTCTTAGTTCATGAAACTCAAGAGGAAGATGATGACCGTACAGCTATCTATACCGGTCGTGGTATGGATGGAGCAATTGCTTACGGTAAACCAGGAGTACGTTGCCCATTATGGTTGCAAACCTGTATTGATAAAGAAATGGAATATCTACATGACATCATTAAAGGTGGAGAAATTACAGAAGAATTTGAAAAACTTCTCAATGGTGTAGCTGCTTTAGAATCAATCGCTACCGCTGATGCATGTACTTTATCAGTTAAAGAAGATCGAAAAGTAAGTCTTTCAGAAATCACAAATGCTTAACTTTTGTAAAACAGAATAGTAAATTCTTGTCATTATATAATTTCTAAAGTTCTGTGATACAACTCATTGAATAAAGAAATAGAGATGGGACTGGGATAATGCCCAGTCCCATTTTTTATCAAAAAGTAATGAGATCAAAAATGTGGGAGTGTTGAAATGAAGATTATAGGTATCGATATTGGCGGAACAACAATTAAGGCAGATTTATACGATGAGTTTGGAACGAGTTTAAATCATTTCAAAGAGATAGAAACAATTATTGACTATGATTTGGGAACGAATCAGATATTAAATCAGGTCTGTGATTTAATTGGTGAGTATACTTTAAATCATTCAATTGATGGTGTTGGGATTTCCACTGCTGGAGTTGTTAATGCTAATACTGGAGAAATCATCTATGCAGGCTATACAATACCAGGGTATATCGGAGTAAACTTTACTGTAGAAATAGAAAAACGTTTTGGGTTGTATACTTTTGTTGAAAATGATGTTAATTGTGCTGCATTAGGTGAATTGTGGAAGGGACAAGCCAAAGATAAGAAAAATGTAGTAATGGTTACTATTGGAACAGGTATAGGAGGCAGTATTATTGTCAACGGACAAATTGTTAACGGATTTAACTATACTGCTGGTGAAGTAGGTTATATTCCTGTAGGTAATTCGGATTGGCAAAGTAAAGCCTCAACAACCGCATTGATTCATTTATATCAAAAAAAGAGCTTGAAAACTAATCAAACTGGACGTACTTTCTTCACTGATTTAAGATCTGGAGATAAAGTTGCTGAAGAAACTTTTGAAATTTTTGTAGAAAATCTTACAAAAGGTTTATTAACGATTTCTTATCTACTTAATCCAGAAATTCTCATATTAGGAGGTGGGATTCTGGATAGTAAGGATATTTTGTTACCTGAAATTCAAAGTTCTTTAGCTAAAAATGCAATGGATAATAGGTTTTTACCTAAAAATCTTGTGGCAGCTACATTAGGAAATGAAGCTGGTCGTATAGGAGCTGTAAAAAATTTCTTAGATAGAATTTCTAATAAATAGTATGAAAGATAAGGAGGTGTCACAATGACTAACTCTGTATTTTCGACAATGCAAGATATTGAGAATGTTGCAAACGATATTTTAAAATCATATGATAATGAGATTTATACTTATAAAGCTGTTTCCCAAGAAGAATTGGAAAAACTAGAAAAAAGTTATGATGAAAAAAGTCACGAAGAATTAGTTTCAATAGAAAGCAATTTAGAAATGAAACAACAGAACCTTATTGATGAGGTTAATAAAACAATCAAGGAAAATGATGAAAATATTCAGTATATTTCATCAAGTAGGAAAGGAGAATTTGTAGAAAAAATTATTGGTAGGGTGGTAGAAAAATATGGCCATTAGTCAGATGAAAAGAATTTCTCTACTATTTTCTAAAAGTAGTCTTGATGATGTTTTAAAAACTATTCAAGAACTAGAGTCAGTGCAGTTCCGTGATTTAAAGGTTCAGGATAACTGGTCAGAAGCTCTAGAAAAAGATGAAGTTGTATTTCCAACTATTCAAATTTTTCATACTTCTAATTCCAATCATGGGGTTATTGAGGGAAATGATGCCTTGACTTATTTGATGAATCAACAACAACATTTAGAAGCAACTGTAGAGAAATTACAAGAATACCTACCGAAAGAAAACACGTTTAAATTATTGCAGCAACCTCCGATAACTACCTCTTATGAAGAATTAGAGAAATTTGGTAAAGCTAATGTTGCTGAGGGTGTTCTTAAAAAAGTGAATCATCAAATTAATAGAGTTCATGAATTAGAAAGACACATTCAAAGTAATAATGAGGAAATAGAGCGATTAATAAAGTGGGAAAAATTAGAAATTGTTCCTGCAAATTTAGAACAATTTTCTTTCTGTAAAGGAAAAGTCGGAACAATTCCAAGGACTGAAGATAATCGCTTATACAATAGTCTTTTAGAAAACAATATTGAAGTTCAAGAAATATTTTCTAATGATAGAGAGTACGGTGTTGTTGTTTTCTATCAGTCTAGTTACTCTATAGATTTTGATGAATACTTATTTGAACCATTTGATTATTCTAGAAAGGAATTACCGAAGCAGCGAGTAGTAGATTTAGATCAAGAAAACATGCAGTTAATAACTGAAAAAGAGAATATTATCGCATCGTTGCAAGATTCAAAGAAATATTTGATAGATTTACAATGGCAAATAGACTATATTTTATCTATCTATGCTCGTCAAATCTCTAAGAATAACTTTTTGTGCACTCCGCATCTAGTTGCATTAGAAGGATGGATAGAAGAAACTCGTATATTATATTTTATAAAAGTTATGGATGAGCGTTTTGGACATTCTATTTATATTTATGAATCGGAAACATTGACGGATAATCAAGATGAAATACCTATCAAATTAACGAATCATTCTTTAATTGAACCATTTGAATTATTGACAGAAATGTATGCTCTGCCCAAATATTATGAGAAAGATCCTACACCTGTATTAGCACCATTTTACTTTACATTTTTTGGAATGATGGTTGCTGATTTAGGCTATGGTTTACTATTGTTTTTAGGAACAATGTTAGCATTAAAAATTTTTCATCTACCTTCAGCAACTAAGAGATTTTTAAAATTCTTTAATATATTAGGGGTAGCCGTTGCAATTTGGGGTGGAATCTATGGCTCATTTTTTGGATATGAGTTGCCATTTCATCTGATATCTACAACCTCTGATGTCATGACTATATTAGTAGTGTCAGTTGTGTTTGGGTTTATTACAGTATTTGCAGGTTTGTTAGCTTCAGGACTACAAAAAGTAAGAATGAAGAAATATGCAGAAGCATATAATTCAGGATTTGCGTGGTGTGTTATTCTGCTTGGCTTGTTATTTATTGCTGTTGGAATGTTGATGCCTGATATGAGACCGTTATTTGTATTAGGGAAATGGGTATCTATTTTTAATGCTGTGGGGATTTTGATTGTTTCTATTATTCAAGCCAAAAGCTTGTCAGGTATTGGAGCAGGATTGTTTAATCTATATAACATTTCATCTTATATAGGTGATTTAGTTAGTTTCACTCGATTGATGGCATTAGGATTATCTGGAGCAAGTATAGCATCAGCTTTCAATTTAATTGTTGGTTTGTTTCCGGGAATATTGGCTAAACTGACAATTGGATTAGTATTATTCATTCTTTTACATGCGATCAATATTTTTCTATCGTTACTATCAGGATATGTTCATGGAGCACGTCTGATATTTGTTGAATTTTTTGGTAAGTTTTATGAGGGTGGAGGAAAACCATTTCAACCTTTGAAGGCTTCTGAGAAATATATTAAGGTTATTACAAAGAATTAATGGAGGATATATATAATGGAACATTTAGCAACTTATTTTTCAACCTATGGAGGAGCTTTTTTCGCTGCATTGGGAATTGTACTGGCGGTTGGATTAAGCGGTATGGGGTCTGCTTATGGAGTTGGTAAGGCTGGGCAATCTGCCGCAGCTTTACTGAAAGAACAGCCTGAAAAGTTTGCCTCAGCTTTGATATTGCAATTATTGCCCGGAACACAAGGATTATATGGTTTTGTTATTGGAATTTTAATTTGGTTGCAATTAACTCCAGAACTTCCTTTAGAAAAAGGCGTTGCTTATTTCTTTGTAGCCCTTCCAATTGCTATTGTAGGATACTTTTCAGCTAAGCATCAAGGAAATGTAGCAGTAGCGGGAATGCAAATCTTGGCTAAAAGACCAAAAGAATTCATGAAGGGAGCAATTTTAGCTGCCATGGTAGAAACCTATGCAATTCTTGCTTTTGTCGTATCATTCATTTTGACCCTTCGTGTATAAGAAATAAATTTGCAATTCAAAGGAGGTGTCTAAATGAGCAATTTAGAAAACTTACGAGAGTCTGTTATTGAACAAGCTCATGAAAAAGGGCGTATGAAATTATTGGATTCCAAAAAGAAGATTGATGATGAATTTGAAATGCAAAAGTCGCTCATTATAAAGAAAAAAGAAGCTGAACATGAACGAAAGTTAAAAGAATTGCAACAGAAATATCAAATAATTTTTCAACAATTAAAAAATAAGGAACGCCAATCAACGTTAGTATCAAAACAGAAAATATTAAAAGAACTTTTTCAATCTGCTTTACTAGAAATGGAATCTTGGAGTGCAGATAAAGAAATGGAGTTCATCTATCGAATTCTGGAACAATATTCACAACAAGAGGTCATAGTAACTTTTGGGGAACAGACTTTAGCTAAATTCAATTTGGAACAATTAGAGAAATTGAAATTCTCTTTTCCAAATTATTTATTTAGTGAACAACCTATCTCAAATGAATCAGGCTTACTTATTTCAATAGGTAAAATTGATGATAACTATTTGTATAAAACATTAATTGGATCGATTTCTAAGGAAGAAAGTTCAAGTATCGCAAATCAAATTTTTATCAATCAAGGATGAAATTGGTTAATCCTTCTTAGAAATTAGGAGTATTCCAATAAAATTAGAAAGGTATTTTATGGATACTAATCTTTTTTCAAAAATAAATACGACGATTTCGGTAAAAGAAAACGATTTTATTACAGAAGAAAAATTTCAAAAAATTATACAATCCAAAGATACGGAGACATTGGCATTTATCTTAGAATCAACTCCCTATCATTTATCGATTGACATCTTAAAAGATCCTAGTCAGACAGAGATTTCGCTAATGACAAAATTAGTCAATGATTATAGATGGGCCTATGCTGAAAGTCCGTCTGATATAATTGTGACTTTATTTGCTTTACGATATGTTTATCATAATATCAAAGTTTTATTAAAATCTAAGGCGGCAATTAAGAAAGATTTTTCTAAATTATTAATTCCAATAGGGATTTTTGATATAGAAAGTTTAAAACATTTAGTTTCTTCCTTACATTCAGATACACTTCCTGATTTTATGGTTCGTGAAGTAGAATCAATTTGGAATGAGTATGAAACTTTTAATAATATTCGTGTACTTGATGTCGGAGCTGATCTAGCATATTTTAAACATCTGAAACTTTTATCTAATGAGTTAGATGAGGTATTGTCTCAGGTTATTGTCGAAATGATTGACTTTTATAATATTATTACTGTAAAACGTGGTTTATCTCAAAATAAGAGTCATGCGGATATTTTACAATTACTTTCAGATGAAGGAAGTATTTCTGCTAAAGAATTTATATACATTGTAGAAAATCAAGAAATATTTGTGTGGTTCAATAAAATAAATCCAAGCTTAGATTCAATCTTTTCAACTTATGAATTGAAGATGCAGGACGCAACGATTTCATCTTCTGAGTTAGAATTTTTATGTGATTTACTATTGTATAAAACTTTAGATCAAGGAAGGTACAATGTAGATGGGCCGTTAGTTCTTGCTAGATATTTATTGGGATGTGAGTTTGAAGTAAAGAATCTCAGAATGATCATATCAGCTCTTCAAAATACAATTCCCTTTGAATCAATAAAAGAAAGGATACGCCCACATTATGGAAGCTAATAAGTATAAAATTGGCATAATTGGTAGCCGTGATATTATTTTACCATTTAGCATGATTGGGTTTGATATATTTCCTGCCTATCAAGAACAAGAAGCTATAAATACACTAAGAAAATTAGCTCAATCTGATTATGGTGTCATATATATCACTGAAGACATTGCTTCAATGATATTAGATACAATTCGCCATTATGATTCCCAAGTTGTGCCTGCTATTATCTTATTACCGACTCATAAACAAGGTTTAAATTTAGGATTAAAACGTATAGAGGATAATGTAGAGAAAGCAATAGGACACAATATTTTATAATAATGTACAAAATTGTCTGTAATATTATTCTATAATTTTTGGACTTAGTAAGGAGAATAACTTTGACTCAAGGGAAGATTATAAAAGTATCGGGACCTCTAGTTATTGCATCAGGTATGCAGGAGGCTAATATTCAAGATATTTGCCGTGTAGGTAAGCTAGGGTTAATCGGTGAAATTATTGAAATGAGAAGAGATCAGGCATCTATCCAAGTCTATGAAGAAACATCTGGTCTTGGTCCGGGAGAACCTGTTGTTACAACTGGAGAACCTCTCTCGGTTGAATTAGGGCCTGGATTGATTTCTCAAATGTTTGATGGCATACAACGCCCATTAGATCGATTTAAATTGGCTACTCATAATGATTTTCTAGTTCGTGGAGTAGAAGTTCCAAGTTTGGATAGAGATATTAAGTGGCATTTTGATCCTACTATAGCAATTGGTCAAAAAGTGAGTACGGGTGATATTCTTGGAACTGTCAAGGAGACCGAGGTGGTTAATCATAAAATTATGGTTCCTTATGGAGTATCTGGCGTAGTCGTTTCTATTGCATCTGGCGATTTTACAATTGATGAAGTTGTATATGAAATAAAAAAATTGGACGGTAGTTTCTATAAAGGAACGCTTATGCAAAAATGGCCTGTCCGCAAGGCGCGTCCTGTTTCTAAACGTTTAATCCCAGAAGAACCATTAATCACAGGCCAACGAGTTATTGATACATTCTTTCCAGTAACCAAAGGGGGAGCAGCAGCTGTTCCTGGACCTTTTGGAGCAGGAAAGACAGTTGTACAACACCAAGTAGCTAAATTTGCCAATGTTGATATTGTTATTTATGTTGGTTGTGGAGAACGTGGAAATGAAATGACGGATGTACTGAATGAGTTTCCTGAGTTGATTGACCCTAATACCGGACAATCAATTATGCAACGGACAGTTCTGATTGCTAATACTTCAAATATGCCTGTTGCTGCTCGTGAGGCTTCAATTTATACAGGAATTACCATGGCTGAGTATTTTCGTGATATGGGTTACTCTGTCGCCATTATGGCTGATTCGACTTCACGTTGGGCAGAAGCGCTACGTGAAATGTCAGGACGTCTAGAAGAAATGCCTGGTGATGAGGGTTATCCTGCTTATCTGGGAAGTCGTATCGCTGAATATTATGAAAGAGCGGGACGTTCTCAGGTTCTAGGGCTTCCAGAACGTGAAGGAACGATTACTGCTATTGGAGCTGTATCGCCACCCGGTGGAGATATTTCAGAACCAGTTACTCAAAACACTTTACGGATTGTGAAAGTTTTTTGGGGGCTTGATGCTCCGTTGGCACAGCGACGTCATTTTCCTGCAATTAACTGGCTCACATCTTATTCACTCTATAAAGACAGTGTGGGAACTTATATAGATGGTAAAGAGAAGACAGATTGGAATAGTAAAATAACTCGTGCGATGAACTACTTACAACGGGAATCTAGTTTAGAGGAAATTGTTCGTCTTGTTGGAATTGATTCTCTGTCTGATAATGAACGACTAACTATGGAAATTGCTAAACAAATTAGAGAAGATTATTTGCAACAGAACGCTTTTGATTCGGTAGATACATTCACTTCGTTTGCAAAACAAGAAGCAATGTTAAGTAATATCCTAACTTTTGCTGATCAGGCAAATCATGCTTTAGAGTTGGGTTCTTACTTTACAGAGATTATGGAAGGTACCGTGGCAGTTCGAGACCGTATGGCTAGAAGTAAATATGTTTCAGAAGATAGATTAGATGAAATCAAAATTATTTCAAATGAGATTACACATCAAATTCATTTGATATTAGAAACAGGAGGTCTATAAATGAGTGTTATAAAAGAATACAGAACTGCTAGTGAAGTTGTTGGGCCTCTTATGATTGTTGAACAAGTTAATAATGTGTCTTACAATGAGTTAGTTGAAATTCAACTTCATAATGGAGAAATTCGTCGTGGACAGGTTTTAGAGATCCACGAAGATAAAGCAATGGTTCAGCTTTTTGAAGGATCTAGTGGAATAAATTTAGAAAAGTCTAAAATTCGTTTTGCTGGTCATGCATTAGAATTGGCTGTATCTGAGGATATGGTTGGTCGTATTTTTAATGGGATGGGAAAACCAATTGATGGTGGACCAGATTTAATTCCAGAGAAATATTTAGATATTGATGGTCAAGCTATTAATCCTGTATCTAGAGATTATCCAGATGAATTTATTCAGACAGGGATCTCCTCTATTGATCATTTGAATACTCTTGTACGTGGTCAAAAATTACCAGTATTTTCAGGTTCGGGCTTACCTCATAATGAATTAGCTGCTCAGATAGCAAGACAAGCGACTGTTTTAAATTCTGATGAAAATTTTGCGGTTGTATTTGCAGCAATGGGTATTACTTTTGAAGAAGCTGAATTTTTTATGGAAGAACTCAGAAAAACAGGAGCAATCGATCGTTCGGTTTTATTTATGAACTTGGCAAATGATCCTGCAATTGAACGTATTGCAACTCCCCGCATTGCTTTAACTGCGGCAGAGTATCTAGCTTTTGAAAAAGATATGCACGTTCTAGTTATCATGACGGATATGACTAACTATTGTGAAGCGTTACGTGAAGTCTCGGCAGCTCGCCGTGAAGTTCCAGGGAGACGAGGCTATCCGGGATATTTATATACAAATTTATCAACTCTATACGAAAGGGCTGGTCGCTTAGTTGGTAAAAAAGGTTCGGTGACACAGATTCCTATTTTAACAATGCCAGAAGATGACATAACACATCCAATTCCTGATTTAACTGGATACATTACTGAAGGGCAAATTATTTTGTCGCATGAGTTGTATAATCAAGGTTATCGTCCACCAATCAATGTTTTACCTTCTCTCTCTCGATTAAAAGATAAGGGATCTGGAGAAGGTAAAACTCGTGGAGATCATGCTCCAACTATGAATCAACTGTTTGCAGCCTATGCCCAAGGGAAAAAGGTTGAAGAGTTAGCAGTAGTATTAGGAGAATCGGCTTTATCTGATGTAGATAAATTGTATGTGAGGTTTACAAAGCGTTTTGAAGAAGAGTACATAAACCAAGGATTTTATAAAAATCGAAATATAGAAGATACGTTGAATCTTGGGTGGGAATTACTATCAATTCTTCCTAGAACAGAGTTAAAACGTATCAAAGATGATTTGCTTGATAAATACTTACCTTTGGTAGAAGTTTAATCCGGAAATGGAGTGATTATCGATGGTACGTTTGAATGTAAAACCAACTCGTATGGAATTGAATAACTTAAAGGAACGTTTGAAAACAGCTGAACGTGGACATAAGTTATTAAAGGATAAAAGAGATGAATTGATGAGGCGATTTATTTCTTTGATTCGTGAGAATAATCAACTTCGGAAAGAAGTAGAAAGTTATCTAATTGATAATCTAAAATCCTTTGCAGTTGCTAAATCATTAAAGAATTCTCAAATGGTGGAGGAATTATTTTCAATTCCATCGAAAGAAATTGAATTATTTGTTGAGAAAGAAAATATCATGAGTGTAACAGTTCCTAGAATGCATATGAATATTACTTCTCAAAATGAGAACAGTGAATACAGCTATTTATCTTCTAATAGTGAAATGGATGATGTATTTGCTACAATGAATAGTTTAATTGATAAATTACTAAGACTGGCAGAAGTTGAAAAAACGTGTCAGTTAATGGCTGATGAAATAGAAAAAACACGTAGACGTGTAAATGGTTTAGAATACTCGATTATTCCAAACTTGTCGGAAACTATTCATTATATAGAATTGAAACTAGAGGAGGCAGAAAGAGCCAATTTAGTTCGTATTATGAAAGTGAAGTAGATCCTTTATTTAGATTATTAATTAGATGAACAAATATCAGCTTGGATAAGGCTTTAAGCCTTTCTAAGCTTTTTTATTGACAGTATCAGGATATCTTTTTCAAAATTTTGGTTTGTTAGATAATGAAAATATTTCTACTAATCTAGATTTAGGATTAGTAAATCTTAAATGTAATTATATAGAAAAAGATAAGTTAAAAAAAAGATGTATTAGCAAGAGTTGGTCTAACTCATATTCATCTGGAACAAAAGATATATGAATTGTCTGGCGGTGAAGCACAACGTGTTGCTTTAGCGAAAATTATTCTTAAAAATCCACCATTAATACTTGCGGATGAGTTGACTGCATCGCTCGATCCTACGACTTCACAAGGAATTATGAAATTATTATTAGATATGAAAAATGAAAATCGTCTAATCATCATTGCAACTCATAATCCCGATATTTGGAATCAAGCAGATGAAGTTATAAATTTAAATCAATTATAGTTACAGTCAATAGATATCTTCTATATTTTAAAGTTATTTTATCTGAATCCGTAAAAGCAGTTCAATCTTGTACTGCTTTTTTCTTTTACGACTTACGCTGTTTGGTTTCATGAGCAAGTCCCTCAAAGTGAACTAATAAAAAATCATGAGAAGTCATAGTGATGAAATTTCTGTAACGGAAGTAGAGCGAATTGCTGAACCATTAAATGAGTATCTCTCGAAGTAGATGCGTCTATTTTGACTTCTAGTCTGATAGAATGGTAGTTTGAAAATGTAAATGATAGCTACTGTTCATAAAACATAGAAGGTATGTAGGGTGTTGTGAGAGGAGCTAGAAATTAGTACTTACCTGATTTTTCCAACAACTCCAAAGATGTGATAAAAATTTCAACTACTCTTATCTATAATAAAGCTACCTGTTCTTTGAAAATTGAATCCACTCCGTCTTGATTAGCGTGCCTGTGTAAGTAGGGACTGAGAGTATTTCCCTGTGAAGGGCAACTGGCACAAGACGTGTGTGAGAATTTTCTAACAGACACGGAGTTTATCGTTACCAGACTTAAACGATGCGACAAACTAGATAAAGGAGTTAATCATGAAGGTAGTAAACTTGTATGATTTGAAACAAATGGGAAATAAAGGTGGTTGTACCATCCAATTGATTCATCACTTTCCTTTTGGTATGGGCTTAGGACATCTCAAAAAAGACTACATTGAATTTAAACGTGTTGGTATCGTTGATGGGAAAGCAGTAGAAGTTACTCTTCGAGAACCTTATTCGAGAGATCTACTGCAGGTTGTCAAGTCGATTAAGCAACGTCAGAAATTGATAGCTTATCGTTATAAAGAAGGAAAGCTGCTATTTGTTAAGAAGGAGGCATCAGATGTCCTCTGAACAACAGGAACGAATGGCAGTTCAATATGCTGAGCGTAGTCTTTTATTTACTGTCAAAAGTCTTTTAAAGATTCTAGAATGGTCTAGACGTCAGGCTTTAGCACAGGATTCCGCCTATAAGATAGGAGTGCAGAAATTAGAAGAATTGCTACAATCTCCTTATTCGATTGATACGATTAATCTGAAAAAAGATTTTTTAGATAAACCAATTGATATAGAGAAATTTAAAGCTTTTTTAGAAAAAGAAGAGATTCCTTTAGCCATCGCTTGGCGAGGGGATTCTCTGCATTTCTACACGAAAGACCGTTCGATTCTAGACAATCATTTAGACCATCTGTTAGAAAAAATGGTTAATGATCCGGAGAAATTAGCTGATTTTACCATGGATAAGTCATTAGACGATGCAATTGATGAGGCTAAATCCCAAATTACCTTTAGACAAGAAGGAGCCGTCAAACAGAAAGAGATGGTGAGATGATGTACAGTGGAAAGAAATTCCTACTATTCTCACTGTTAGGCATCTTACTAGGCTATCTTTTTCATCGTTTGACGCTTTTGTATGATTCCTATACTGGAAATAGCTTAGATAAATGGACTCATCTCCTGATGGAAGGTCAAGATGAAGTTATTCAGTCGCCATGGAATGTTTCTTTTACTGGTAAATCAAGTGCTTTTTTTCTACTAGGCTTTGTGATGATGTTGCTGGTTTATCTCTATCTAGAGACTGGTAAAAAACAATACCGAGAAGGGGTAGAATACGGGAGCGCCCGTTTTGGAACTCTAAAAGAAAAGAAGCTCTTTTACGGTAAGGAATTTTCTCATGATACGATCTTAGCACAAGATGTTCGTCTGACATTATTAGATAAAAAACCACCCCAATATGATAGAAATAAGAATATTGCGGTGATTGGAGGTTCAGGAAGTGGGAAGACATTTCGCTTTGTGAAACCCAATCTGATTCAGATGAATAGTTCTAATATTGTCGTGGATCCTAAAGATCACTTAGCCGAGAAAACAGGCAAACTCTTTTTAGAACATGGCTACCAAGTAAAGGTGTTAGATTTAGTCAATATGAAGAACTCAGATGGCTTCAATCCTTTTCGCTATATAGAGACAGAAAATGATTTGAATCGCATGCTGACGGTTTATTTTAATAACACCAAAGGCTCTGGATCTCGTAGTGATCCATTTTGGGATGAAGCTTCTATGACTTTGGTACGAGCTTTAGCCTCCTACTTGGTCGATTTCTATAACCCACCTAAAACAAGAGAACAGCTCATTGAAGAGAGTCGTTTGAGTCAAACAGAATACCAGAACTTGTTGAAACGTCAAAAAAAAGAAGTGGAAGAGCGAAAAAAACGAGGGCGTTATCCAAGTTTTGCGGAAATCTCAAAACTCATTAAACACTTATCCAAGGGTGAAAACCAAGAAAAAAGTGTCTTAGAAATTCTATTTGAAAATTATGCTAAAAAGTATGGAACTGAAAATTTTACCATGCGAAATTGGGCAGATTTTCAAAATTATAAGGATAAGACTCTGGATTCTGTTATAGCTGTAACCACTGCTAAATTTGCCCTCTTCAATATTCAAAGTGTCATGGATTTGACCAAAAGAGATACCCTTGATATGAAGACATGGGGCCAGGAAAAATCAATGGTGTACTTAGTTATCCCAGATAACGATAGTACCTTTCGCTTTCTTTCAGCCCTCTTTTTTTCAACCGTATTTCAAACCCTAACAAGACAAGCAGATATTGATTTTAAGGGTCAATTGCCTCTTCATGTGAGAGTTTACTTAGATGAGTTCGCAAATATCGGAGAAATTCCAGATTTTGCTGAACAAACCTCAACAGTCCGTTCACGGAATATGAGTCTCGTTCCTATTCTACAAAATATTGCCCAACTTCAAGGGCTCTATAAAGAAAAAGAAGCTTGGAAAACCATTCTTGGGAACTGTGATAGCTTAGTCTACTTAGGTGGTAATGATGAAGATACCTTTAAATTTATGAGTGGCTTACTCGGAAAACAAACCATTGATGTTCGAAATACTAGTCGTTCCTTTGGCCAGACAGGTTCAGGATCCCTTTCTCATCAAAAGATTGCTCGTGATTTAATGACACCTGATGAAGTCGGAAATATGAAACGGCATGAATGCCTGGTTCGAATTGCCAATATGCCTGTCTTTAAAAGCAAAAAATACAATTCCACTAAGCATCCAAACTGGAAGTACCTAGCCAATCAAGAAACCGATGAACGGTGGTGGAACTATCAAATCAATCCTTTGAATCAAAGACAAGAAAATCATCTTGAAGGCCTTAGAATTCGTGATTTAACTTTTGAATCTAGTTTAAAATAAAAATAGAAAAGAGGAAATAGATGATTACGCATTTTAAAGGTTTTGTTTATGGAGTAGACGCAAGTGCTATGTTTGCACAAGCTATGTCTTTGTTACAGAAGGGATTGATTGCGGTTGGTGCCTTTCTCGTTGTTGTGGGGATTGTCAACCTTGCAACCAACATTAAAGATGGTGGACCAGGTGTTCGGAATGCCATTCTTGAAATTGTCGGTGGTGTTATGGTAGGGGCTGCTGGAGCCTTTGTAACCCAGATTTCAATTTAGGAGGATAAACAATGACATGAATCTTAGTTTAGTCTCACCCTTTGTTTACCTTGCATCTGAAAAAATATCAGCTGAAAATTTATTTGAAGGATTTAATGTGGATTTACAATCTACGGTAGATCTGATTAAATCCCTATCTAGCTACAATCCAACAGTTTGGACTTATATGTCTAGTATTACTAAAAGTGTCATGCAGCCTCTTGGAGTTGCGATTTTATCAGTTGTTCTCATCTTAGAATTTTCAAAGATGGCAAAGAAAATTGCTAACTCTGGTGGAGCGATGACCTTTGAAGCCATAGCGCCGATGCTGATTAGTTATATTATGGTCGCAGTTGTAATTACCAACACTACCGTCATTGTAGAAGCCATCATCGGGATTGCGAGTCACGCCATTGAACAAGTGGCCTCGATTGTGGCTCACGGTGGGGCAAAGTATGATACAATCTCTGGATTAAAAGGTTCAGGATTTATTGGCCGGATGATTGTGGGCTTTTTCGCCCTCCTCATTTGGCTTGTTCGGATAGTAAGTGCAGCCATGGTTAATCTTTTGGTATCTATTCGATTTATTCAACTCTACCTTATGATCCCATTTGCCCCTCTTACGATTCCAACATTTTTAAGTGATGAGTGGAAGTCTATTGGTATTGGTTATTTAAAAAATATTATGGTCTATGCGGTACAAGGGGTTCTTATTTTTCTGATTGTTTCTCTTGTTCCTTTGTTTGAATCTGCTGGGAAAATAGCTGTTTCAAATGGTGCAGGAGTCCTGCAATCTCTTGCGATTATGTTTGGTAGTTTAATACAAGCTATCTTACTGATTATTGCCCTCGTTGGTTCTCAACGTACGGCTCGCTCAATCTTAGGTATGTAATTAGATAAAGGCTAGGAAGTGATTGCTTCTTAGCCTTTTTAGAAAGGAAAGTCATGAATACACGTGTCTTTAAAGACATTTCAAAATACCAACACAGGGCTTGGTTAGGCTTCACTACAAGGCAAATCATCTTTGTTTTACCAGCCTTTATTGTCACAATTATTGTTTTGGGTTTGAATCTCTTTTTCTGGCAATTTGGAGATTGGTTTGTTTACGGTTTTGTGTTTGCTTTTACCATCCCCCTCATGCTTTTTGGAGTCTATAAACCCAATGATTTATATTTTGAACATTATTTGAAATACCGTCTTCATTTTGAATTAACGGTTCCCCTACGCACAATTACAGGAAAGAAAGGACCTGAACATGAAAAGAAAATCAAATACATTAAAGAAACAAAAAACTTCAATGACTAATAAAAAGGAAGAAGTTAAAGATAAAAAAGAGGAAGTGTTACCATCAACGGCTAATACTCTTTCCTATCAAGCCCTGTATCAAAATGGTCTGATGCAGGTAAAAGAAGATTATTTCTCACAAAGCTATTTACTTGGTGATGTCAATTACCAGACTGTTGGTTTAGAAGATAAGGGCGCAATCATTGAGAAGTATTCTGATTTGATTAACTCTTTAGATGACCAAACCAACTTCCAATTGACCATCTTTAATAAAAGATTGAATTTAGAAAAGTTTAGACAAAGTGTTTTGTATGAGGAAAAAGAAGATGGATATGATACCTATCGTAAAGAATTGAATCGGATGATGAATCAGAATTTAGACAGTGGTGAAAATAATTTTTCAGCTGTGAAACTGATTAGCTTTGGTAGAAAGGATTCTAATCCCAAACAAGCCTATCGTTCCTTGTCTCAAATTGGAGAATATTTCAAGAGTGGTTTCTCAGAAATTGATGCACGTTTTGAATCCTTGGCTGGTGAAGAACGGGTGAACTTGTTGGCAGATATGCTTAGAGGAGAACACCATCTTCCTTTTTCTTACCGTGATTTGACGAGATCTGGTCAGACAACTCGTCACTTCATAGCGCCTAGTCTCTTAGATTTCAAAAACAAGAATTACCTACAAATCAATGACCGATTATTGCAGATTGTCTATGTGAGAGACTATGGTATGGAATTAGGAGATCAGTTTATCAGAGACCTCATGCAAGGAGATTTGGAAT